>JAGYMT010000020.1 GCA_018400335.1 Kiritimatiellia bacterium
CTTTCATGTAAGAAAGTGTTCGCCCCGGAATGGCTGGTAATAAAAGGTTATCGGCGGGTTTATTGAAAGAAGGAGTTGCGCTTTGGGTCAGAAAGTCAATCCGATCGGGTTGAGGGTTCCCGTCAATAAGGGCTGGAGATCCCGCTGGTACGCCGAGAAGAAGTCGTTCGGCGATTTCTTTCACGAGGATATCCTGATCCGGGAGAAGGTCAGGAAGCGTCTTGAGAACGCAGCGGTATCCGACATTTTTATCGAGCGCTACGCAAACCGTGTTCGTGTAACGGTCTCAACGGCGAGGCCTGGTGTTGTGATAGGCCGCAGGGGGCAGGATGTGGAGCTCCTGCGCGAAGAGCTCACCAAGGCCACGGGCAGGGAGATTTACCTGGATATCAAGGAGATAAAGAAGGCGGATCTGGATGCGCAGCTCGTGGCGGAGAATATTGCCGTCCAGCTCGTGAGGAGGGTCTCATTCCGGCGCGCGATGAAGAAGGCCATCAAAAGCACCATGGGCGCCGGCGCGCAGGGCGTGAAGATAAAGGTCTCCGGACGGCTTGGCGGCGTGGAACTTGCGCGAACCGAGAGCTACAAGGAGGGAAAGATTCCCCTGCATACGCTGAGGGCGAATATCAACTACGGTTTTGTTGACGCCAGGACCAAGGCGGGCACCGTGGGCGTCAAGGTTTGGATATGCAAGGACGAGGAACAGTCCGATGCATCAAAGGGGAGGGTGGAACGTGCCACAGTTTCCCAGTAGAACAAAATTCAGAAAAGCTCAGCGCGGAAGCCTCAAGGGTTCCTCCAGTTCGGGCAATACGCTCAGCTTCGGGCAGTATGGATTGCAGGCGCTTGATCGCTCGTGGATCAAGATGGAGCAGATCGAGGCCTGTCGCGTGGCGATCAACAGGCACATGAAGCGCAGGGGCAAGGTTTGGGTTCGTATATTTCCCGACAAGCCGGTAAGCAAGAAACCGCTGGAGACGCGCATGGGCAAGGGAAAGGCGGCGACCGAATTCTGGGTTGCGGTGGTGAAGAACGGCAGAATGCTGTTCGAGATCGAGGGAGTCACCGAGCGCATGGCCCGTGAGTCGTTGCGCCTCGCGGCATCGAAGCTGCCGATCAGGACGCGTTTTGTGTCGCGGCAGTTCACCGTTTGAAGAAGGGATGTTGTGAAAGCGAAAGAAATCAGAGAGCTTTCGGTTGAGGAGTTGAACCAGCGTCGTGAAGACGCTCTTAAAGAGAGTTTTGACCTGCGCGTCACAAAGGTGACGGGCAAGGTTGAGAATCCCCTGCGGTTGAGATCCGTACGCCGTGATATAGCGCGGATCAAGACGATATTGCGGGAGCGTAAGTAGGGGCGGCCCGCCGGATGCCGGGCGTCAGGCTGTGTGAAAACAGAAGTGCGGACTGGAGTGTAATGAATCGCGGAAAGCGCAAGGAGAACGTGGGAGTGGTCGTGAGTTCGACCATGGACAAGACCATTATCGTACGGGTCGGGCGCCGGATCAGGCATCCTCTCTATGGCAAGGAAATGACACTTTTTAACAAGTGTTACGTCCACGACGTCAACAATGAGGCCAAGCCCGGCGACAAGGTGCGAATTGTGGAGACGAGGCCGCTCAGCAGGACGAAGCGCTGGCGGCTGGTAGAGATTCTGGCGAAGTCCAGGGGACAAGCTTCCAAGGGGTGATTTGCGATGATCGTCGAGCGGACATGTTTGGATGTGGCGGATAACACCGGGGCCCGCACCGTGCGTTGCTTCAGGATTCTGGGACAGCGCAAGAGTATAGCGAGGATAGGTGATCTCATAAAGGTGTCGGTCAGGGACGTGCGGCCGGGCGGTCTGGTGAAGAAGGGTGACGTGCTTCTGGCCGTGGTCGTGAGAACCAGCTACCCGACCCGCAGGCCCGACGGCTCGGCATTGCGCTTTGACAATAACGCGGTTGTTATAATTGATGAGAAGATGAATCCTGTCGGCTCACGAATTTTCGGGCCCGTTGCGCGCGAGTTGCGGGAGAAGAATTTCGCGAAGATTATTTCGCTCGCGCCGGAGGTACTCTGAATATGGCACACTGCGCGCATATAAAGCGGAATGATATCGTACAGGTGATGTCCGGACGCGATGGCATTGCGGAAAAAAGCGGAAAAGTGCTCCAGGTGCTTCCTTCCCGGGGGAAGGCTGTCGTGGAGGGGGTTAATTTCATTAAGAAGAACATGCGCAAGAGCCAGGATAACCCGGAGGGCGCAATCGTCGAGAAGGAGGCGCCCGTGAGACTTTCAAACCTGTTGCTCTTCTGTCCGAAATGTAAGAAGGGCGTCAGGGCCGCGCGCGTTAAGACGGAGTCCGGCAAGCGCGTGCGTAAATGCAAGAAATGTTCGCACGCTTTCGATGAATAGCAGGGAGCAGCAATGTCGAGATTAAGGGATAAATACACGAAGGACGTTATGCCCGTTCTGACGAAGGATCGCGGATACGTCAATGTCATGCAGGTGCCCCGAATGTTGAAGATCGTCATCAACATGGGGATTAATTCCTCCGTTGAGAAGGACGTGGTGAGCAGTCTGGTTGAGGATTTGGCGAAGATCACCGGGCAGCGCCCCGTGGTAAGAAAATCCCGGCAGAGCATAGCCAACTTCAAGTTGAGGGAAGGGATGCCGGTGGGGATAATGGTGACCATGAGGGGCGCGCGCATGTACGAGTTCTTCGACAGGCTTGTGAATACCGTGCTTCCGCGGTTGCGCGATTTTCGCGGGGTGTCCGCCGATTCGTTTGACGGCAGGGGAAATTATTCAATGGGTCTTGATGAGCAGACGATTTTTCCCGAGATTAACGCTGATGATGTCAAGAAGGCGCAGGGAATGGATATAACCGTAGTTACCACGGCGAAGTCGAACGATGAGTCGCGGGAATTGCTTCGCCTTCTCGGGATGCCGTTTTCAGTTGCCAGGTCGGCCTAGCCGGTGCGCCCGCGGGCCCTGTCGAATGAGCCCGTCGACGGTGTTTGCAAGCAGGTCGTGAGCTGATGCGGAAAGTGAGATGGTTCCAGGCAGGGCATGGAGGTAATTGGTTTGGCTAAGACGTCATGGATTGTAAAGGCTAATCGGAAGCCGAAATTCCGGGTGCGGGCTTATTACCGTTGCAGGCGGTGCGGACGAGCGAGGGCTTACATACGCAAGTTCCAGGTTTGCCGCATATGTTTCCGCGAAATGGCTTCCATGGGAATGATCCCGGGGGTCACTAAATCCAGTTGGTAGGTGTTCCGTTATGAGTCAGAGTGATTCAATCAGTGATATGTTGACCAGGATCCGCAACGCGAATATGGCCGGGGCTGATTCGCTTGAAATGCCCCACTCGAATGTACGCTCCGCGATAGCGCGCATTCTCAAGCGCGAGGGATTCATTCTTGATTTCACGGCAGAGGGCAAGGGGAAGTTCAAGATTATTCGATTGTACCTCAAGTTTGACGCAACTAATGATCGCGCCCCGGTTATACGCGGGCTGCGGCGTATCAGCCGTCCGGGTCTGCGCCGCTACGTGTCGCCCAGGGAAATGCGGCCGGTGCTTCGCGGCACCGGCATAGCGATCATAAGCACGTCACGGGGCATTTTAACGGACCGCGAGGCGAGGAAGTCGAACGTGGGCGGAGAGTGGCTCTGCTCAGTGTGGTGAACGGGCGGTGTTTTTCGTTGGGGGGTTTTTCTGAAATGTCGAGAATAGGAAATCAGGCGATCGCGGTTCCGCAGTCCGTGAATGTTACGATCTCGGGCGGTTCCGTGCTCGTGAAGGGCGGCAAGGGAGATCTGTCGCTTGCCCTTGCGGACGGCATCGAGGCGAAGATTGAAGAGGGTTGCGTCAAGGTGAGCCGCAAGAACGATGAGCAGAAATCCAGGGCGCTTCACGGTTTAATGCGCGCTCTGATAGCCAATATGATCGAGGGCGTATCAAACGGCTACGTTAAGGAACTGCAGATCGAGGGCGTGGGCTTTAAAGCCTCCGTGCAGGGTGCGAAAGCTTCCTTTTCGCTGGGGTTCTCTTCGCCGGTCGAGCTTGACGTGCCCAAGGGAATTGATTTGAAGGTGGTGGATAACGTGAATATAGTCGTTTCAGGTGCGGACAGGCAATCGGTTGGAGACTTTTCCGCGCGCATCAAGGGGCTGTGTCCCGCGGAGCCGTACAAGGGTAAGGGTGTCCGGTTTAAGGGCGAGTACGTGCGGCGTAAGGTTGGAAAGACAGTGGCATAATGAAGCTCAAGAATAAATTTGATTTCAGGAGAAGGCGGCATCTGCGGCTTCGTAAGAAGGTGGCAGGCACCGCGGAGCGTCCGCGAATGGCGGTCTGCGTAACGGGTTGCCATATGTATGTCCAGTTCATAGATGATGCGCGCGGGGCAACGGTGGCCTCGGCGTCCACCTTGAAGAAGGGCGCGCCGGCCGGCAATAACGTTGCCGCCGCGAGCGCGCTGGGAAAGACCGCCGCGGAAGCAGCTATTGACAAGGGAATCAAGACAGTCGTGTTTGATCGCGGCGGACAACAGTATACCGGGCGTGTCAAAGCGGTCGCGGAAGCCGCCAGGGGTGCAGGATTGAAAATATGAGCGATGAAATCAGAGATGTGGCTGCGGGCGATACTCCTCAAATCGAGGTCCCCGCTGTCGTTGCGGAAGCGCAGATAGAAGAGTATGTTGTGAGGATTTCACGCTGCTCGAAGGTGGTTAAGGGCGGTCGGCGGCTTAGCTTCAGCGCGGTTGTCGTTGTCGGCGACCATAACGGGCAGGTCGGGTGCGGCCTGGGCAAAGCCAATGAGGTTGCGGACGCCATCAGGAAAGGCGGCGAGATTGCCCGCAAGACGATGTTCAAGATCAAGATGAAGGACGGCACTATTCCGCACGAAGTTATCGGGAGATATTGCGGAGCCAAGGTGTTGCTGAAGCCTGCCGCGCCCGGAGCGGGCGTTATAGCCGGCGGAGGTGCGCGGGCGGTGCTGCAGCTTTCCGGTTTGCGTAACATTCTTGCCAAGTCCCTTGGCAGTAATAACAAATGGAACGTGGTTCACGCCGTCGTTGAAGCTCTCGGCGATCTTCGGTCAGTCGAGGAATCCAGGATTGTGAGGGATCGCGGGCTTTGATAATGCCGCGCACTCCGGCGCGGCCGGATAAACAGGAATGATGTGGTCGTTATGAATTTGCATTCGTTGAAAAACACCAGGGGCGCATGCCGCGGCAAAATGCGGGTGGGTTGCGGTCATGGCTCAGGTAAGGGTAAGACCTGCGGAAGGGGTCACAAGGGGCAGTATGCCCGCTCCGGGCACAAGCACAAGCTTGGTTTTGAGGGCGGCCAGATGAGGCTGTTGCGGAGGATTCCCAAGAGGGGCTTCAATCGCGGTTTTAAGATAATTTATGCGTCGGTTCCGGTTTCCGCCCTCGAGTGTTTCGCCGATGGCTCCGAAGTCACGCCCGCCGTTCTCCGTGCAAAAGGGCTGATCAGGGGAAATTCCCCTGTGAAAGTGCTTGGCGGCGGCGAGCTTAAGAAAAAACTGCTTGTCAGGGCAAACGCGTTCAGCGAAAGCGCGCGCCTCCGGATAGCGGAAGCCGGCGGCGAGTGCTTCGTTCTGGCGTGAGCTCTCATACAGCTCTTGCGCCTCGCGAATATGAGCGCGGGTCAGGTCGTGTTGTCTCCGGGGCGGAAATGAGCAGCGCAACTCCGCCGGGTCTTGTTTTGCCGTCACAAACTCATGCTTTCAGCTTTTGTCAATTCGTTTAAGGTCGAGGAGTTGCGGAAACGCATTCTTTTCACCATGGGTCTCGTGTTCGTGTGCCGCATTATCAGCGTGGTTCCGACGCCCGGCGTGGATGCGGCGGCCCTTCACCAGCTGGTCCAGGAGATATCACAACGGGTGGGCGGAGGCTTCCTCGGTCTGATAGATCTCTTCAGCGGCGGTGCGATGAGCAATTGCGCGGTGGGCGCGCTCGGCATCATGCCCTACATCAGCGCTTCCATTATCTTTCAGCTTCTCACGGCTGTTGTCCCTTCCCTTGAGCGCCTTGCGAGGGAGGGAGATTCAGGACGTCAGAAACTTGCCCAATATACGCGCTATTTCACCGTCCTGCTCTGCGTGCTGCAGGGCTATTTCATGGCAGTAACGCTGGAGAACCCCAGCGCTCTTTTCGGGGCTGATGTCGGCGAGATCGTGAACATGACCCCGGGGCTCGGTTTCAGGCTGCTGACCGTGGTGACGATGACCACCGGCACGATGATGCTCATGTGGCTGGGCGAGCAGATTACCCAGGGCGGGATAGGGAACGGCATTTCCCTTATCATTACCATCAATATCATCAGCCGGCTGCCGGGCGCCGTTCAGTCCGGGATTCGCATGTTCAGCCCCGTCGGCGGGGGTGAATCGCCGTTTTCGATTTTCCACCTCGCGGGACTGCTGATCATGATGTTTCTGGTGATCGCGGGCACAACCGCCGTTACGCAGGCGCAACGGAAGATCCCGATCCAGTATGCAAAGCGCGTGGTGGGCAGAAAGGTGTACGGCGGACAGAGCACCTACATGCCGCTGCGAATCAACTACTCCGGCGTGATGCCGATTATCTTCGCCTCGGCGATCCTGATGTTTCCGCAGAAAATACTGCAGATGATTCCGACGGATTTCTGCAAGCATCTCGCGGTATCACTTCAAATGGGAAAGAGCCTTTACCTGGTCCTTTACGCGCTGCTAATTCTGTTCTTCTCGTATTTCTGGGTGGCGACGGTTTTCAATCCGGTCCAGATCGCCGATGATCTGAAGAAGGCGGGCGGATACATTCCGGGCATAAGGCCGGGACTTCCCACGGCGCAATTTCTTGACCGTACAATGACGAGGATCACCCTCGCCGGCGCCGTGTTCCTGACTGTAATAGCGGTTATTCCAAGCGTGATGGCGGAGCGGTTCAACATACCCTGGATCGTGGCGTCGTTTTTCGGCGGAACGAGCCTGCTGATTATAGTGGGGGTTATGCTCGATACGATGCGGCAGGTGGAATCGCATCTCGTGATGAGGCATTACGACGGCTTCCTGAAGAAGGGTAAACTGCGCGGCAGGCGTTGATGCGCCCGAAGGGCGCGGAAATGGAGATGGGGAAATGAATGTTTCGGCCATTGCATTGCTGGGCGTTCCCGGCGCGGGCAAGGGAACGATTGCCGCGGGCATCAAGGAGAAGTCCTCTTTTGTTCATGTTTCAACCGGCGACCTCCTGCGGGATGCCGTAAAGGGCAGGACAGAGGTGGGGTTGCAGGCGGAAGCGTTCATGAAGCGCGGCGATCTGGTTCCGGATAATGTTATTCTCGATATCGTTATGGAACGAATTGCCCGCGATACGGGTGAGCGCAAGTACATGTTTGACGGGTTCCCGAGAACACTGGCCCAGGCCGAGATGCTCAAGACCCAGTTTGATGCGCGCGGCGCGGTTCTATTCCGGGTTTTTCTTCTCGAAGTTTCATCGGAGGTCGCCCTTGAGCGCTTGAGCGGAAGACGGATCTGCAAAAAATGCGGCGCTAATTTCCACGTTGTGAATATTCCTCCGAAAAAAGATGGCGTGTGCGATGTCTGCGGCGGGGAACTCTACCAGCGCGCTGACGATCAGGAATCCACTATTCTTAACAGGTTGAAGATTTTTCATGAGCAGAGCGCGGGCCTTTTTTCATATTATGAAGAGCAGGGAGTCCTGGTCAGGGTTGACTCCTCGCGGAATTGGAAAACGGTTGTTGACGAGATCCTGGGCATGATCGCACCGTCTGCGTGACGGTCCCCATGGCGCCGGACCGTGGGAGCGGCTGATGATTATGATAAAAAGCGGAGGCGATCTTGTAAAGATGAGGCGCGCGGGTCAGGCCGCCAGCCGCGTTTGTGATCTGGTGGCCTCCGGAGTTGCGCCCGGTATGACGACAGGGGAGCTTGAACGGATAGCGGCCGAAGAGATCAAGAGGCTCGGCGGCAGAAGCGCCTCGCGCGGCTATAGGGGGTTTCCCTCGGAGATATGCGTCTCGGTGAACGATGAGGTCGTGCACGGGATACCGGGGCGACGGCGGATAATCCCCGGCGATATAGTGAGCATAGACGTTGTCGTTCTGCTGGAAGGCTTTCTCGGGGATGTTGCCCGGACGGTTATGGTGGGAGTGGCGGATCCCGATTTGATGAGACTGGTGGAGACGACGGAAAGAGCGCTGGGCGCGGCCATTAATGCGGCGCGCGCGGGGAACAGGGTGTCCGATATTTCGCATGCTATCGAGAGCGAGGCCGTTGCCCAGGGGTTTTCCGTGGTCAAGCAGTTCGTCGGCCACGGGGTAGGACGGCGAATGCATGAGGATCCCCAGATCCCTAATTTCGGGAAGCCGGGAAGGGGCGCCGTCCTGAAGCCCGGTATGACGCTTGCGATCGAGCCGATGATCAACATGGGCGCTTCAGAGGTGGAGGTGCTGGGGGACGGGTGGACCGCGGTGACGAGGGATCGTCTGCCGTCTGCTCATTTCGAGCATACGGTTGCCGTGGGTAAGGACGCCGCTGAAATACTCACAAAATCGCTCCGTTGAGGGGTGGCGCGAAAAAAAGAAGAAAAAATAGCTGGACTTGTTTGCTTTTTTTGTGATACAAATTAAATTTCTCGTGTGCTTCTAAAAAAAGCGTCGCGGAATGTATGGCGAATGGCACCCGTTTGTGCGGTCTGTTGCCAAGGGTCGCCTTGTTTTTGAGGGTTAGGAAAATGAAAGTCCGTAGTTCAGTCAAGAGAATGTGCGAGAGATGCAAGGTTGTCCGGCGCAAGGGCGTCGTGCGCGTGATTTGCAATAACCCAAGGCACAAGCAGCGCCAGGGATAGGAGCGGAGAGTATGCCAAAGATGTTGGGTGTGGATATTCCGGGCAAGAAAAAGATTCCCTATTCGTTGAGATACATTTACGGCATAGGCGCGGCCCGCGCGATGGAAATCGTTAATAAGGCCGGTGTGGACCCGGAGAAAATGGCGGACAACCTGTCGGCGGAGGAGCTTGCGAAGCTTACTTTGATTGTGCAGGAAGGATACATTCTTGAAGGAGATCTCCGCAGGGAGGTTGCGCAGAATATCCGGCGCCTGATCAGCGTCGGGTCATACCGCGGATCCAGGCATCGAAAAGGTCTGCCCGTTCGAGGTCAGCGCACCCATACCAATGCGAGAACCAGGAAGGGCGTGAAGCGGACTGTCGGCGCAATTCGCAATAAGGAAGCAAGGAGCGAGAAGAAGAGTGGGTAGAGGCTTCGTGGCCGGCACTGCGTGCCGGGCAGGCTCGATGAGTGATTAACAACAAATATCGTGGAAATTGTCATCAATGGCAGATGAATTGAAAGAGAGTGATAAGCAGAATACCGGTCCCGAAAAGGGTGCTCCGTCGAAGAAAAAGGAGAAACCAGTTTCTGAGCAGGCATCCGCGAACGCGAAAACGACTTCTTCATCACCCGCGACTTCCCGCTCCGGGGAGCCAGGCGGCGCAAAGTCAGCCCCCGGCGACGGGGCGGCCGGCAAGGCGACTGGTCCGGCAACCGCGGGTGATGTACTGGCGCATGGCGGCCCGGGCGAAGCGGAAGGGCGCGCTGCCCCCGCGAAGCGCGTTAAAGGCAAGTCGGTCCAGCATGTTCCGTCCGGCATTGCGCACATCAACGCCACCTTTAACAATACTCATGTCACCATAACGGATCGAAAGGGCGGAGTCATAGCGTGGAGCAGCTCTGGCCGTCTTGGCTTCGCCGGGGCGAAAAAGAGTTCTGCATACGCGGCAACCCTGGTTGCCCAGGACGCCGCAAGGCAGGCTTCCGCTTGCCGCCTTCAGGAGGTTGAAGTCCGGGTGCAGGGGCCCGGCTCCGGCCGCGAGTCCGCCATTCGCGCCCTTCAGTCGGCCGGGTTGACCGTTAATGCAATTCAGGACGTGACCCCCATTCCTCATAACGGTTGCCGGCCCAGAAAGAGACGCCGCGTGTGAGGAACGGAAACGGGAATTGGACTTTGCGCTTGTTTGGCGCGTGGCATAATTAACAGGGGATTGTTCCGATGGGCAGATATACTGGTCCGGTGTGTCGTTGGTGCCGACGTGAAGGCATGAAGCTTTTTCTGAAGGGCGATCGTTGCAATATGGCGAAGTGTCCCATCGAAAGGGAGAGGCCCGTTCCGGGTATGCATAGTGCCTACCGGAGGACGAAGCAGACCGATTACGCGCGCCAGTTCCGCGAGAAGCAAAGGCTCAAGAGATCCTTCGGCCTTCAGGAAGGCCAGTTTCAGGGCTACTTCCGGAAAGCGCTCAGGCGCGAAGGCGTCACCGGCGATCTTCTTCTTCAATCGCTCGAGATGCGGCTTGACAATCTCGTCTATCGGTTCGGATTTGCCCCCTCCAGGCGGGCGGCCCGGCAGTTCGTGCTTCATAATCACGTGATGCTGAACGGGCATAAGGCGAATATTCCCTCGATGGTTCTGCAGGTCGGCGACAGTGTGCAGGTGAGGCCCGCTGACAAGAGCAGGCAGGCTGCAAAGAGGTGGCTTGAAGCGGCCGAGGGAAAGAGCATTGTGCCATGGCTTGTTCTCGACAGGGCAGGGTTCACCGGCCGGGTTCAGCATATACCGTCAAGGGATGAGATCGCGCCGCTGGTTGACGAGCAGCTCGTGATCGAGTTGTGCTCCAAGTAGGAGCGGGTGTTTGGTTTTTCTCTTTATAGGGGGAAGGAATGACTGTGAAGATAGGCAGATTTGAGATGCCGAAAAATGTCGTGAAGGATGAGGACTCGGCAACCGGCACTTATGCGAAATTCATTGCAGAGCCCCTTGAGCCGGGCTTCGGGCAGACTCTCGGCAATTCCATGCGCCGGGTTCTTCTTTCTTCCATGGAGGGAGCGGCGATAACATCGGTGAAGATCACGGGCGCGTTTCATGAGTTCTGCGCGGTCCCGGGGGTCGTGGAGGATGTTACCGACGTGATTCTCAACATGAAGAAGGTGCTGTTGAAGCTCTATTCACGGGAACCGCGCAAGGTGGCTATCGTTGTCAAGGGTCCGGGCGAGGTCACGGCGGGCGATATACAGACCGACGGCATTGTCGAAGTGGTGAATCCAACCCACTATCTTGCGACGGTGGCGGAGGGCGGCGTCTTTGAAGCCGAGTGCGAAGTCGGCGTGGGCCGGGGATTTGTTGCGGCAAAATGGGATGGCCAGGGGGAGCAGGATATAGGTGTGATCCCGATAGACTGCATTTTTTCGCCTGTGCGCCGAGTGAATTTCGCCATAGAGAAAGTGCGTGTCGGTAAGAGGACCTATTACGAGAAGCTGGTGCTCGAAGTGTGGACCGATGAGAGGATATCACCCGATGACGCGCTTGTGCGGTCGGCGACGATTCTTCGCCATCATCTGGATGTCTTCGTTAATTTCGACGAGGAGGTCGTGGAATTTGAGGGCAGAGAGAGCCACGTTGATCGAGAGCGCGAGGAGCTCCGCAAGAAGCTCAATATGAGCGTGAATGATATCGAGCTCAGCGTTCGCGCGGCGAACTGCCTCAACAACGCAAACATAATCACGGTCGGCCAGCTGGCGCAGAAGAGCGAGCCGGAGATGCTGAAGTACCGGAATTTCGGAAAGAAGTCGTTGCACGAGATAGACGAAAAGCTCCATGAGCTCGGCTTGTCGCTCGGGATGAAGATTGAGACCGACTGGCTTGCGCCGCTGCCCGGGCCGGAAACTGAAACAAAATAGGGCGCTCCCGGCCGCTTAAAGTTTTGTGAGGATGAGTGATGCGACATAAGATTGTGTCTTCAACATTCGGACGCTCGAGTTCCCACCGTAAGGCCATGCTGTCGGCTGTCGTTTGCGGGCTGATCAGTGAGAAGAGAATAACCACCACTCTGAAGCGGGCAAAGTCCGCCAGGAGTCTGGCCGAGAAAATGGTGACTCTGGGCAAGGCCGGAACGCTTGCCGCCAGGAGAAGGGCGGTTTCCATCTTGCGCCGCAAGAGTGCGGTTGATATACTCTTTAATGATATAGCGCCCAAGTGTCAGGACCGGGCGGGCGGTTATGTCCGGATCACGAGGATGGGTCAGCGCAGGGGTGACAGGTCCGATATGGCCTTGATGGAGTGGGTGGCGGTCAACCCCGTGGATAAGAAGAAAAAACCCGTCGCGGAAACAGACGCCGAGGCGGCAAAAAAAGCTTCTTAGCTCCTTAATTTTCGTTTGTTTGACTAAATTTATCAAGCCAAAGGCATGATGAGTCGAACAATTGATTTCGACGTTGATAACATGTTC
>JAGYMT010000200.1 GCA_018400335.1 Kiritimatiellia bacterium
CCGACCCTTCGGGCAGCCTGCGCGTGATCGCCGAGTCGCGCGAGGGGCGCGAGTTGGCTCTGCTCTCCCGAATCGGCGAGGTGCTCGGCAGCGCGCTCGACCCGAACTCCTTCTTCGAGGGCATTATGCAGATTCTGGCCGGCGAGCTGGGCATGATGCGCGGAACGCTTGTGCTGCTGGACAGGATGTCCGGAAAAATCAAGATCGCCGCCGCCCACGGACTATCCGCGGAGGAGCGCCAGCGCGGCGAGTATTCCATCGGCGAGGGAATAACGGGCAGCGTGGTGAAATCAGGCGTCCCCGAAATTGTCCCGGACATTGGAAAAGATCGGCGCTTCCTCGACAGGACCGTCACGCGGCGGCGCGATCCCGCCAGCCCGATAGCGTTCATATGCGTTCCGCTGCGGGTTGACGACGAGGTTGTCGGAGCGCTGAGCGTTGACCGTCCATTCGCGGTTGAATCCGCGCTCTCCAAGGACCTGCGGTTGCTCTCGATAGTCGGCTCCTTCATCGCGCAGGTGATCCGGATCAACCGCATGGTTCACGTCGAGAAGGAGGAGATTCTCGCGAGAAACGAAACGCATTTGCGCGACCTGCGCACCCGCTACAGGCTGGACAACGTGGTCGGCGAGAGTGAAGCCATGCGCGCGGCCATAGCTACGGCCGCCATGGCGGCGCGCTCGCGCGCGACCGTGCTGATCACCGGCGAGACGGGCACCGGTAAGGAGCTCGCGGCCAACATCGTTCACTACAACAGCCCGCGCGGAACCGGCCCTTTTATCAAGGTGAACTGCGGTGCACTGCCGGACACTCTGCTCGAATCCGAGCTATTCGGACACGTCAAGGGCGCGTTCACCGGCGCCGTGCGGGACCGCAAGGGCCGGTTCGAAATCGCGCACGGCGGCACCCTGTTTCTCGACGAAATTGGGGAGACGAGCCCCCACCTTCAGGTGAAGTTGCTGAGGGTGCTGCAGGAAAGGCAGTTCGAGCCGGTCGGCAGCGCGCAGACGGTGGAGGTTGACGTGCGGGTGGTGGCTGCAACATCCCGCGATCTCGCCGAGGAGATCCGGCACGGACGGTTCCGCCAGGACCTCTATTACCGGCTAAACGTCATCCCCATTCGCCTCCCGCCGCTCCGCGAAAGGCGCGGCGACATCTCGCTGCTTGTGAATCATTTCCTGGGCAAGTACAACAAGGAGAATCACACCAAGGTCACCAAGCTCTCCCGCGACGTACTCGATCTCCTCGTCGAATACCCGTGGCCAGGCAACGTGCGCGAGCTGGAGAACTGCATCGAACGCGCCGTCGTGATGAGTCCCGGCGACTCCCTGCTCCCCTCGCTCCTGCCCTCCGAGATTCTCGAGCACAAGAATAAGGACAAAAAGCCCGCCAGGAGCCAGACCTCGTCCGAAATCTCACAGGTGCGCAGGGCCACCGAGCGCTGCTGCGAGGCATCCGGCGACCTCGCCGCCTCGCGCGAAACGCTCATGCGAACGGTCGAGGAAACAATCATACGCTCCGCTCTCGCGCGCGGCATCAGCCAGCGCGATCTCTCCAAACAGCTCGGCCTGAGCCGCATGACCCTCCGCAAGCGCATGAAGGATTATGGACTGTGATAGTCATTCCTAGCAAAAAACGCAATTATACTTTACATTTAGTCGTCTATATGTAAAGTATGGTTGCATGAATGAGCAGAACAGAGATTTCTGAAGATAGCCGCCGACGAGCACCCCGATCTTCGCATTCTGGCGACCGGTTCATCCACCTTGCAGGCAACGGGCAAATTCCGGGACAGTCTCACTGACCGGAAGCGTACGTTGCACTTGCCTCCCGTTCTATGGCGCGAGTGTCTTTCCGGATTTGGAATCCCTGTTCTTGACCGCAGACTTCTGCATGGCGGTCTTCCTGGAGCTTTGATCGGGACAGAGCCTGACCCGGCCTTCTTTGAGGATTGGCTCGACAGTTTCTATGCTCGGGATATTCAGGAACTCTTCGGCATCCGCAACCGAACAGGCTTCATAACATTATTCAAACTGATCGCGCTTCGCAACGGCGGATTGCTGGATATCACCGATCTTGCAAAGCAGGCTGGAGTGAGCCGTCCCACGGTAACGGAGCACCTCGACGCGATGGAAATCGCGCATGCAATAATACGGCTCCCCCCGTTTCACGGCGGCAGCCAACGTGAAATCGTCAGACGTCCGCGCGTTTTTGCGTTCGACACCGGTTTCATCGCGCATATTCGCGGCTGGACCAGCATCCGGGAAACCGATCAAGGCTTGCTGTGGGAGAACCTTGTGCTTGATGAACTCCGCGCGGTCTTTCCACCCGCCAGCATCCACTACTGGCGCGACAAGAGTCAGCGTGAAATTGACTTCGTTATAGAACAGCCTGGCGGACGCGTTGACACATACGAAGCAAAGATCAATCCGGACGCATTTACGGCGGATTCGCTCAAAGTCTTTCGTAGCTTCTATCCGATCGGCAAAAATTATCTCGTGTGTCCACATCTTCGCGAGCCCTACGCGTTGACCCGGAACGGACTGCGCGTTCAAGTGATACGCACGATTGACATCGAGTCTGGCGACTCCGACGCGCCACCCTCCAGTCCGTGAATTGCCTGGACCAGACATCAACTTCGTTCGCAACAGCCCGAAATGGGCCGCAACGAGCCGAAACAGGCCGAAAACGAGGCAAAACGGAACGCAACGGGTAGAATTACGGTCTGAAAGCGGGTCGCAAACGGGTCGTATCGGGTAGAAATGATCCGCAACGGGTAGAAGCGGCAGGATCTACCCCGGGGCATTCGGAACCGCCGTAAGGACATAATAAGAGCCTTTCCCCTCGCCTTTCCGAACAATCGCGCCCTTCTTTTTCATGCCGGCCAGCAGGCGCCCGGCCACCGACCGGGAAAGCTTCAGATTGACATCAGCCCGTCAGGAAGATTCAGCGAACGCATCAGCCAGAAATCGGCGATCATCAGCCCCAGGTATGACGCCGTATAGAAAGAAAGCAGCGGAAAAAGAACGGACACCTCATGAAACGGATGCCGCCTTCCCGTCCCGATCTCCTCGCCCACCGGTGTTGTTGATTTCATGATTGAGTGTCCTTTGCGCGTTGCTTCTTCAGTCTGAATATCACAATTGAGCATTTGCGACCAACAGTATTCTGCTGTTCATGGCAATTCGCATTTTGAGGGTAGCCGGTCGCGGTTTGAGTAGACGCGGCGCCCTCGCCGAGTTCAAACAGGTTGAAAAGCGCTGGGGGTGCGGCTTCTACGATGTATCGCAGAGTCAAAGAACGAAGAAAGAGAGAGTGTCAGCACGCGACAAACTTATCATGACGAGTGTCATAGTACGTGACACTAAGTCCGATGGCCTTCACGAATGCAATCTCGTCAGATTTTGGCTGCTTGCCGATCACAATCTCAAGCTCGGCTTCGTGGTTCAGCACAAACCGATACTCCAGCAATTGCCCGATTGCCGCCCGAATCGCGTAGCGCGTTTCGACGTTTTCGGTGGGCTTGATCTCGGCAAATATGACCTTTCCGTTTCTTGTATACTGAACGTCAATATACCCGTCATCTTCGATGGGGCTAAGGCCCACGGCTTTCAGATGCTGGACAAAACGTGCTTGTAGACGATGATGGAGCGGTTCGACGTTTCGTTTTCCTTGAACCCAATACTGAAACATCCGGTCGGTTGGTGCGTTGCGTCTGTGGCGTATGCGATTACGCTTTTTTTGTCCGGCTGCATAGCCTGGTGAAGCGGGCCGGACGGGAACATCGAAGTCGCCGAAAGAAAGCCAGTCCCGAATCGCGCTCTTATCCAACAGAAGATGGGGATCAATGATGTCGAGAAGGATTTCAGGAGCAAGCTACGTGAACCGCCCGTGGTGCATGGCAAGCTTCTCCTTCCCGGTGATGCGTTTAGGATCGAGCGGTATCGGATGCTCGAACCAGTGATATTCTTGCGGGGGACACCTCCACCGAATCCAGCGATATTGCTTGTTCCAGTGATTCAGGAAAGCGTCTTTATGGAAAACCCTGAAGCCTCGCCATATCCATTTCGAATCACCGTTCCATTCCTCATGACCGTAGCCGTAATCGTGGGAATAGCCTGAAGTGCTAGGGCAACCCGCCGGACGAAGATAGATCTGATCGTTCCACATAATGGGTTTCAGTGCCGCAAATTTCACTTCTTCCTCGTTGTTGCTATCACCAATAGAATTTTGGTGACAACGGAGATTCGCTCAATCCATGTGCTTATACATTATCCTCATCCAACATCAACACTGTTGAATAATGTTTTCCGAAACGCCCCGATCCCGCCGCGCGGAATACAGCCGCCAAATCTGTTCCTCGCATCTTTCAGGATGCTTGAGGATTGTTTGCCCCCAGAACGTGGGAACAGCTCAACCGGACTGAAGCCCCGCCACTCTTAGAGGTCGGGTTTTCGCAAGAGCCTCTCCGGTTATTGAAAAAAAGGTGGAACGGCACCGATAATGAGGTCAGAGCGCTGCGGAAAACCGCAT
>JAGYMT010000201.1 GCA_018400335.1 Kiritimatiellia bacterium
GCAGGCTTCCGATTGACATACCGCGATATTTGAGCTATTTTTCTTGTTTCTTTTGACTACGGGCCGGTAGCTCAGGTGGTAGAGCACCTGACTTTTAATCAGGTGGTCGCGGGTTCGAACCCCGCCCGGCTCACTCTTACCAGCTATCATGAGCCGATTAAAGACATTCCGTTTTTTTGTGGAATCCATCCTGCTTCGCCTCGCCCTGCTTTTTATTCCCCGCTTGAGCCGGCCCGTGATCATGGGCATGGCCTCGCTTGGGGGCCGGATCGCCTATGCCTGCTGCCGCAATCAGCGGCGCATCGCCCTGGCGAACCTGCGCGTCGCTTTCGGGACAACCCGGCCGGAGCCGGAACTCGAGGAGATAGCCAGAAAATCGTTTCTGTCCATCGCGCTGGTTCTGCTCGATTTTCTCTGGTTTTCGCGCGATACCTCCGCGAGGATCGCCCGGTTCATGACCGTTGATGAGTCCGCCAGGAAAAGCATCTCGAAGCCTCCTCTGATAGGGGTTACAGCGCATTTCGGTAACTGGGAGCTCATGTCTTCCGCAAGCGCGGAGCTGGGGCTTTCTCATGCCGCCGTTTTCGCCGGCTTGAAGAATCCCTTCGTAACGCCTTTTCTCTCCCGCATGCGCAACGCCGAGGGCGTTGAAGTTGTCCGAAGGGAGGGCGCAATCGGCAAGCTGCTCCGGACCTTGCGCAAGGGCAGCACCATCGCGCTTCTTCTCGATCAGAACACTCTTCCCGGTGAGGGCGGAGTCTTCGTTGATTTCTTCGGACTGCCCGCGCCGGTTTCGAGCGCGGCCGGCCTTCTCTCGGAGCGAACCGGCGCGCCGGTTATGATGATGTTCTGCATTCTGCGGCCGGACGGGACATACTTTGTTTACTCACTGCCCGAGCTGAGGCCCGCGCGTCCGCACGATCGTGAACGCGCGGGTGAAGCCGGGGTTGAGATCACGCGGGCCATTGTCCGGGCCTTCGAAACGGAGATCGCCAAGCATCCCGAGCAGTGGCTTTGGATGTATAAGCGCTGGAAGTTCGTGGCGCCGGGAACGGCGCGTGAGAAATACCCGTTCTATTCGAGGTCGCCGTGAAACCGGATTAACGGAAGGAACAACCTATGACTCTTTGCCGGGGCGATATCTCCCCTGCCGAGCGAATCGGGGCTTTTATACTGCTTGCGGTGTTTTTCGCGTTCGGACTGTTCGATCATTCACTCTGGGCGGCCAACGATGCGCGCGAGGGCGCGATGATCGCGGAGATGGTGCGGACCGGAACATGGGTCACCCCGGTCTTCAACGGAGTGCCCTATATCGAGAAGCCGCCGCTCATGCACTGGACCGGCGTGCTGATATGCAGGCTCTTCGGCACGGTCAACGAGGGCCTGGTGAGGCTGCCCGCCGCATTATTCGGATTCGGTGCGATTATGATAGCCTACCTCTGGGCCCGGACCATGGGCCGCGAGCGGGCCGGGCTGGCCGCCGCCTTCATGTGCGCCACCTCCGTTCAGTATTTCGAGTATTCGAAGGTCGTTCTCACCGACACCACGGTTGCCTTCATGGTCATCCTTTCGCTCTATCTCTTCTGGAAAGCGTATAGCGCGGAGAGGCACAAGCCGCTGCTCTACGCGGTATTCATAGCGGTCTCCGCGTTATCATTCTATGCCAAGGGCCTCCTGGGGCCCGGCTGCATTTGGGTAGCCGTGTGCGCATTCCTGCTTTACCGTCGGCGCTGGAGGCTTTTGTTCGGGTTGCCCCTCATTTTTCTTCCAGTCTTCGTTCTCGTTCTCGCGCCGTGGGCCGCCGCGCTCTGGCGCGCTGGCGGCTTCGATATGATCAGGGGCGTTTTTTGGGACAACCAGTTCGGGCGTTTTTTTGAATTTTCCGACACAAATCTTCCTCGAGATCCATATTTTGTTCACAAGGAGCCGATTACCTACTATCTCTTCAACCTGCCGCTCAGGA
The DNA here is from genome assembly GCA_018400335.1 of Kiritimatiellia bacterium. The sequence goes on from JAGYMT010000201.1 coordinate 1,964, forward strand.
TGATGCCCTGGACGCTCCTGGTGGCGCCGGCGATGGTGCGCTGGTTCAGGCGAGGCGGCGGCCTGACATCAGAGCCGGCGGTCCTGCTGAGGTTTGCCGTCGGGGCGATCCTGCTGGTGCTCCACGCTTCAAGCGCCAAGGCCACGGCTTACGCGCTGCCATTGTACCCGCTTGTCTTTCTGATGACGGGAGTGTGGCTTGATGATGTCGTGAAGCAGCCCCTGACGAGAGTCAACAAGTGGCTTCTCGGCATAACGATAGGGGCGTTCGTCGTGGCGTTGTCGGTTCCTTCCGTCGTTTTCATTGTTCTCTATCTCGTGCGCCTTGACCACATCTGGTGCGCCGGCGTCGGGACGGCAACGGTCTGCTTCCTGATCGCCCTGATGACGGCCGCCGCCGCGGCTTACGCAATCCGGCGAATTCGCGCCGATTACCGCCGGGGATCCCGCTCCGGGCTCCTGCTGCCGATGCTCACGGCGGCGAGCGGTCTGATTATCATGAACGCCGCCTGCTTCTATCCCATTTATGACAACCAGCGAACCTATGTGCCGCTTGTGAGGCTGGTCGAGAACGAGATGGACGGCGGCCGCCGCATGGTCCTGGCCAGTCCGCACGAGCGCGATTGCGGCCAGTTCATGTTCTATCTCGATCGGCGCATGGAAGTTGTCTCCATCGAGACCAACCTGCAGGAAGTTTTCTGCCTGCACGACGGGCCAGCCGGCGCGATAGTGCCGAAAGACGATCTGGACGAGGTCATCGCCTATCTCTCCGTCCTGTGCGGCGGCGAAGACGCCTGGGCCGCGGAGGACGTCCCGCCGTTCAGGACTTTGCAAAGCGATCATTCGGGCTACAAGGCGCGAGATTTTGTGCTGATACTCAACGACAAGTGATGAAAATCCTTTTTATAAGCAGATTGTTTCCCCATTCGCAGGGAATCAGCGGGTCGCTGATCATCAATAACCGGATCCGGTTCCTCGCGGAACGCGGACACCAGGTCGGTCTGGCCAGTTTCGTCACGGAGGAGGACAAGCCGCACATCAAGGAGATTAAGCCATATCTACAGGAAATGGAGCTGTTCCGGGCGCCGGAAGTTGCCCAGCCCTTCGCGCGGGCCGCCAGATGCCTCGCCTCGACAACTCCTTTTCCCTTCTGCGACGCAAGAGTTCCGGGATTGCGCAAGGTGATCGGCGAAATGATTGAGCGCTCCCGATACAATATCGCCATTGCCGAGTTCTCGGCCATGGGCCAGTACCTGTTCAAAAACCCATGGCTGCCCGCGGTCCGCAAGATTGTCTCATGCCACGAGTGCTGGACAACCGGCTACCTGAAATCAATCCGGTTTCACGGCTGGAGCCCGCGCGGACTCGTACGCCGCTTCACGTTCGATCACGTCCGCCGCTACGAATTCGGCATGTACATGAACATGGATCACATCCTCGTGCTCACTCCGGAAGAGCGCTACCGGCTGCTGAAGCACGCGCCGAACCTCCGCATCTCCGTTGTTCCGCACGGGGTGGATACCGACTACTTCTCGCCGCCGGCCGCCGATAACAGCGAGGAGAGCATAGTTTTCGTGGGCTACTACCACAATGAATCCAACCGCGACGCCGTGCTCTGGTTCGTCCGAAACGTCTGGCCCCGGTTGAAGAAGAAGCACCCGGGAGTTAAGTTCTACGTCGTAGGACGCGGCCCCGTCCGAGCCATAAGCGACCTTGCCCGCCGCGATCCGGCCATAATCGTAACAGGCGGCGTGGAGGACATCAGGCCGTATCTCGCAAAGGCGCGCGCCTTCATCTGCCCCATCAGGATGGGCTCGGGATTCCGCGCCAAGCTTCTTGAGGCTATGGCCGCGGGCGTGCCCGTTGTCTCAACGTCTCTCGCCGCGGAAGGCATTTCGTCCTGGGGCTGCGACACAATGTTCATGGCCGATACCCCGCAACAGATGCTCCGCTCAATCAGCCTGCTTCTAACCGACCCCGGGCTCAGGCAGTCCATGGCCGCAAACGCCAGAGAGATGGTGGTGAGCCGGTTCGCCAAGGAATCGGGACTATCGGTGCTGGATAACGTGGTCCGCGAGGTCGTCACCCGCGATTAGATTGCCGCCAATCTTCCATGGGTCCGAACCGGTCAGAAGCCCCTGTTCATCATCTGCATGACGATGGGGCCGAGCAGGACGAGGAAGACGGCGGGAAAGATGAAGGCCACCAGCGGGAAAAGCATCTTGACCGGCGCCTCGTTTGCCAGCTTCTCGGCGCGCACGAACCGCTTCGTGCGGATCTGGTCCGACTGGATCCTGAGAATCGCCCCGATGCTGACGCCCAGCTCATCGGCCTGCGCCAGCGCGGTGACGAGCGACTGGATGTCCGGCTGGTCAATGCGCTCGGCCATGTGCTTGAGCGCGTCGCGCCGTGTGGAGCCGAGCTGTATCTCCATGAGCACCCTCGATAGTTCTTCTCCGAGCGCATCAGGCTTGCGGCGCGCTATGATGCCGCGGGTTCAAGCGCCATATTTTTTGTTAACATTACTAATCCACCTTTAGCTGTACTGTAATGGA
>JAGYMT010000202.1 GCA_018400335.1 Kiritimatiellia bacterium
GCCGTTCCTATAGGCATCGGCCATAATGCGAATTCCTGTATGTTACGAGAAAGACGTTGACGGCTGGCGTATGGATCGCTATAGTGCGTTTTCATGTCACAAGAAGCACATAATACTGAAGCCCTGCAAAAACTCACAGCCAGGCTGGTGGCGACCCACCCGGTTGGCCGCAAGCTGATGCTGATCGGCGGTTTCAGGTACCGGTTTCTGAACAACAGTGTACGGACCTCTGACGACATTGATTACCATTGGAGCGGTGAATTCGAACAGAAGCAGGCCGACTTGGTCTCATTTCTGAACCGCGTGGTGGTGCCTGAAGCTCGCCGCCTCATGGACTATGATGGCAGTGCTTCCCCTCACCATGGCCCTGACACTGAATCGCCGGCCGTCCGGATCGTTGACTTGGCGTTCTGGCGTACGGGAGTGGCAAACAGTCGAATCGAGATTCCGGTCGAGATTACCCGGATCATGTGCGCGGATGCGGTGAACATCCGCACGGTGGAAGGGACCATCTACTCGACGGCTTCGGACGCCGACATGATCGAGAGCAAAGTCCTTGCCGTTCTGAATCGCACGGTCCTCAGACACCGCGATCTGGTTGACTTGTTTTTGTTCCGTGACCAGTTGAGACCTGATTCGAAGCAGCGATTGGCGGCCAAAATGCAGGCATTGGGCATCAGCTCGGGCCAGGCATTGAAACGGCTCAGCGATCTCCATGCCCGCGAAGACTACCATGGGCGCGCAACCCAAGCGGTGATTGACTCGCAGGTTGATTCGCCCGCGGCCGCTCAACTGAACGATGCCGGCGGCGGAAAGCTTGTTATGACTTCCGTTCTGGGACTGCTGGACGAGATCGTCGAGGTGCGCGATGAAAGCTCTTGAGTGGCAGAAGCTCTTACAGGACCAGCGAGAGCGTCATTCCAAAGTCCTGTTTACGCTGACGGAGCTTGCCAATGCGGATGGGTGTTCCGCGGACTTGATCAGGGTGTCCATGCAACGCCTGGTCGCGCGCGGGGTGATCCAACGCTACACCGACGGCCGGTACGGGTTGCCCGGCGCGGTCAAGATCGAGGACCTCGTGCCGTCTTTGGACCGTGCCGCATATGTGACGGGAATGTACGCCCTTTACCGGCGCCACCTGGTCACGCAGAGGCCGGCCGAGATACGCTGTTTCACGAACCGACGCCATAATCGCTCGAGAGAACGGACAACGCCTTTCGGGCGTATTGTCTTCGTATGTGTCACCAGCGCAATATACGAGCCTCCGGGTGAGTCTGTAATCTCTCATCCCGAACAGGCCCTTTTTGATTTCGTCTACGAGTGTCGCCGGCAAAGCCTGTCACCCGACGCGCTCATCACGTTCCGCAACCTGAACGGTCTTGACAATGACCAACTTACAGCCGTTGGCCGCCGATACCCGAAAACCGTTGCCTCTGAAGTTGCGCGTATCATTACTGAGAACCACTGAGGATGTTTTCACCACCCGCTACGCCCGCCTTCGCAGAGCTTCGGCGCGGCAAGCTGGAGGTCACTGCGACATGGAGATGTGGAGAATTTTCCCGCTAAATATGTTCCCTTTTAGCGTCCTTTCGCGTGTTTCGCGGGCAACAATCCCAACTCTTTTTGCTGGCTCAACGCGCAGATCAACACCGGCACGCGCACCGTTACCGTTCCGGCCGCCCTCCTGGAGCACACGACGCCCGAGTGTCGGGACGAGGCTGGTCGCCTCGCGAAGCTCTGCGGTGTTGAACTGGTGGTGGAGGCATGATGAAAGAATGTCAATTGTCAAGGGTTGGCCCTGATTCGGCCGAACCCCCTCCCAACTCCGCGCCCCAGCGCCTAAGCGGGAGAATCTTGCCTTCAGAAGTGGTCAAGACGTTGACCGATTTGTCTTGCAATCGGACAAGGACTTGTCCATATTGACGCCATGAATTCAATCCAGACCATTCAGGATGTGCTGCTAGAGGCCCAGCGGCAGACGCGCTTCACCGGCGTGCCGCGCCGTCTCGCCTACCGGCTGGTTCTCGGCAAGGCCTTCGTCTGCATCGGCGCCCGGCGCAGCGGCAAGTCCACGCTCCTGAACCAGATGATCGCCGGACTGCTCGACCGGGGCGTCGCCGTCGAGGATATCCTCTATGCCAACCTCTTCGACGACCGTCTTGAAGAGGTCCGGCAGGGCAACCTGACCCTCCTCACTGAGGCCTACTTCGGTCTCTATCCCGAGCGCAAGGGCCGGTCGGGACTGCACTGCTTTCTCGATGAAATCCAGATGGCCCGAGGCTGGGAGTCGTTCACGGACCGGCTGATGCGGGCCGAGAACATGAGCGTCTATCTGACCGGCTCCTCTGCCGGAATGCTGGCGCGCGAAGTGGGCACGGCCATGCGCGGCCGATCCCTCGCCTGGGAGTTGTTTCCGTTTTCCTTTGCCGAATACCTGGACGCAAAGGGCGTCGCTGCAGACTTGCGCGGTCAACAGGCTCGACTGCGCGTTCGCAAGGCGTTCGGCGGCTACTGGCAGTCGGGCGGTTTCCCGGAGGTCATGGACGCCGACGCGCCGCTGCGGGTCATGATCCATCAGGACTACTTCAAGACCATGGTGTTCCGCGACGTGGTGGACCGCCACGACGCCCTGCATCCGCGCGCCGTGCGCGATATGGCCTACCGTTTGCTCAACTCGGCGGCCTCCCTCTACACGATCAACGCCCTGACCGGCTACCTAAAGTCGCTCGATCACCGCGTCAGCAAGGCGTTCGTCGGGGACGTCCTCGACTGGCTCGAAGACGCCTACGCCCTGTTCACCGTGCGATTGTACGACGCCTCGCTCAGCCGCCAGCACGCCAACGCCAAGAAAATCTATGCCGTAGATCATGCCCTCGTGCGCTCGACCTCCACCGGCATCTTGGTCAACGATGGACACCTGCTCGAAAACCTCGTGTTCGTGGACGGCCGTCGGCACGGTCGCGAGCTGTATTACTACCGGACCCGCACCGGCCGGGAGGTGGACTTCGTCTGGCGCGGCGAAGACGGACGCTTGACCTTGATACAAGTCGCGTTCCAGGCCCCCGACGGCAGCGATACCCTGGCCCGCGAGTTGGCGGCGCTCGGCGAAGCCCTCCGCGAACGGCCCGGCAGCCGTGCACTGCTGGTGACGATGGACGACGGCCCCCGGCAACTGGACACGCCGGAAGGCCCGGTCGAGATCGTGCCTGTCTGGCAATATCTACTGGAAGGGGAAAACAAAGACAACTCGCGCGGAGGCGCAGGGGCGCAGGGATGATGAAGATCGTATGTGAGTATGGGAGTGTGGGAGTTTGTGGGTATGGGAGAACGACTCGCGAAGCTTTGTGGTGTGAACTTGGTGGTGGAGGCGTGATGAAGGAATGTCAATTGTCAAGGGTTGGCCCTGATTGCTCGGCCCTGATTGCTCCTCTAGTGAACCGCGCGCACCTGTCTTCTTGTTGACGCGAATCTGGTTATGCCCACGGCCAGCACCGCGAAGCCGGATGCGATCAGGACCACGCCTACGGCCCGTAAAAAGTCGCGCTCTCCGAAAATCTCGATGATGCTTGCGCCCGCCGCAAGCAAGGCGATCCACGTGCGGAGATAAGCGAGCAGGGTTCGCTCGCCGGCAAGGATCGTCCTGTCATGCGCCAAATGATCGCGCATGGTCATCTCTGCTGCATCGAAGCGGGAGTATTTCATCATTCCAATCTCCCCCGGGATGCTATTGTTCCGTTTTTTTGCTTGCCGGATTTTGCTCCGCAACCCCATCCGCATTATTGTCTTTCGGGGCGCCGGCCGCGGCTCCGGCGGTTCTTATACGGCGCGCCATGACCGCGCTCCGCCATCCGCCGATGACGGCTGCCGCCAGCCCCAGCAGGATGAGCGCGATGCCGACCGTGGTGGACGTGCGCCCCATGAAGAATTTCATGTATGCCGCACCCGTCAGGATGAGCGCGAGACTGGTCCTGCCATAGGCGAGGAGGGTTCGTTCATTCGCAAGCACGGTTCTGTCAATCGCCAGGTGATCGCGCATGATCAGCCTGTCGTTGCTGAATTGCTCGTACGGGTTCCTGTCCGCACGTTTCGGTGAATTGGAGCCGGCGGCGCCTTGCTGTCCGCCTTGAGTGGAAGTGTTCATGAATTTGACCTCTCTTGTTGCTTTTCCGGAAGAACTATGCAATAAACTCCATGCATCGGCTCAATTCAATGATTCTTGCAAAGCCGAAATAAATTGCAATCAATTTCCTTGCCGGGACGAAGTAGTGATGAGCAATATATTGACAGCAATTTCGCTCGATGATGGAGCTGCGGCTGATCGCCCGGCGATCGAGTCTTTCGAGATCAGCGCCTCGGATGCCTCCGATCTTCTTTCGGACGAGTCGCGCATGAGCGGGTCCGTTGAGCGAGTGTTCCTTCCGCGCTCCGAGCGGGAGCTTGCGGCGGTCATGCGCTCGGCCTCCCTGGCTGGAATTCCTGTCACCTTTTCCTCTTGCCGCACCGGGATA
>JAGYMT010000203.1 GCA_018400335.1 Kiritimatiellia bacterium
GCCGTGATTATTGACGCAGGCCAAAATTAGAATTGCTGGTGTCTGTAGGTTTTAAAGGGTTTGGAAACTCAAGTGAAAGGAAGAAATATGGTCAAGGCTAAAGTGATCGGGGCTGGCGGGTATGGCGGGGTGGGAATCACGGAACTGCTTCTGGGTCACCCGCAGACCGAACTCGCCTGCCTGGTTGATGTGACCGACGTCGGCACACCGATCAGCCGAATGTACCCGCACCTTGCCGGGTTCTGCGATATGCCGATCGTGGCCGCATCCGATCCGCGCGCCGCCGAGCCGGTTGACGTTGTGTTCATGGCCACTCCCGACGGCGTGGGAATGAAGCTGGCCAAGGCGGAGCTTGAGAGGGGCGCGAAGGTCATTGACTACAGCGGCGACTTCAGGTTCAACGACACTGCAAGCTATGCCGAGTATGCCTCGCGCATCGGACGGGACACCACACATGCCTCACCCGAGCTGCTTCCGGAAACCGTGTACGGGCTCGCCGAGCTGCATAGGAAGGAGATCGGGAAGAAGACCCGGATCGTGGGCAATCCCGGCTGCTTCGCCGTGAGCTGCCTGCTCGGACTCTCCCCCGCCGTGTCCGCTAAGCTCATCCGTACCGATGGGATAATATGCGACTGCAAGACCGGCGTCTCCGGCGCCGGTAAGAAAGCCGCCCCCGCGTTCCACTATCCCGCCCGGTACGATAACATGAACGCCTACAAACTCGCCGGCCACCAGCATGTGTGCGAAATCGAGCGCGAGCTTGGCCTGCTCGCCGGCAGTCCGGTGACGGTGACTTTCACGGCCCAGGTGGTGCCCGTCTGCCGCGGCATTATGTCCTGCCTCTACGCCCCCCTCTCCGCGCCGCTCACAGCCGAGAAGGTGATCGAGGCCTACCGCGACTTCTATAAGGATTCCGCCTTCGTGCGGGTGCTCGACCGCGATTCGGGCGTCGGAACGATCCACGTGCGCGGTACAAATTACTGCGATCTGGTCGTGGATGTTGATGCGCGCGCGAACATGCTCCGCGTGGTTTCGCACATTGATAACCTCGTTAAAGGCCAGTCCGGATCTGCAGTCCAGAATATGAACCTCGTGTGCGGTCTGCCGGAGACGGCCGGCCTCGACCAGCCCGGCCGCTATCCGTAGCATTGCCGATTACAAACGCGGCGGACAGGCTCTTATAAACAAATGCAACTACTCAGGTGCACCACGCCGAGTGTAGATCGGCCGACGATTACGCGCGACGATTACGGATTACGACGAGAGGTCTCTTAATCGTCTGCCGTAATCGTCGCCCGTAATCGTTAACCGATCCAGACCACCTGAGCAGTTACAAAAAAATTATAAACTAACGGGATACAAGCCTGAATAATGATCACATGGCATGGCGAGGTAGGGCGCGACAGCCTTGGCGTGCCGTTTCTATGCGGCCGGCCTGGCAGTTTACCCCGCTTCGAGCGGGGTCCCGCCCTGCCTGACGCATTTCCCATAAGAGCGGCTTTTGGACTTTGCTGATGATCAGCTATGCGCCGCAGGCGCATTATAAAATTTTCGCTAACGAAAACTTTATTTAGAAGTTGAAAGCTCAAAGGTGGAAGGTGGAAGGTGGAAGCTGAAAGCTCAAAGGTGAAAGCTGAAAGGGAAAAGGTGGAAGGTGGAAGCTCAAAGCTAAACCATCAAACATCGCCCATCCAAAATCTCAAATCTCAAATCACAAATCACAAATCCCCCATCCATCTCGTAGGCGTGGCCGGCGCGGGCATGAACCCGCTCGCCCAGGCGCTTCTCGCTCAGGGCTGCCGCGTGTCCGGCTCGGACAGGTATCTCGATAAGGGCGAAAATCTCGAAGTCCTCCGGAAGCTGGCCGCGGCCGGCGTGAGGCTCGTGCCGCAGGACGGGTCCGGCATCACACCCGGCCTCGACGCAGTGGTGGTGAGCACCGCGATCGAGAAGGATAATCCCGATCTAGCCGCCGCAGGGCGACTCGGCATCCCCGTGCTCCACAGGTCGGAGATGCTCGCCCGGCTGGCCCGCGGACACCAGCTGGTGGCAATAACCGGAACCTGCGGCAAGACCACCGTGACCGGAATGACCGGCTGGATTCTCGAGCAGGCGGGCGCGGACCCTACTGTGATCAACGGCGGGGTCCTTCTCAACTGGCTCGATGAAAGCTCGATCGGCAACAGTCGCGCCGGCCGCTCGGACCTCTGGGTGATAGAGGCGGACGAGAGCGACCGCTCGCTGATGCGCTTCGAGCCCGACTGGGCCGTGATCACGAATATCTCGAAGGATCATTTCGAGGCCGCGGAGGCGGAGGCGCTCTTCAAGGCGTTCGCCGCGAAGGCAAGGCGCGGGGTCGTCGGATGCTTCGGCCCGGACGCATCCCGCCCGATCCCCGGTGATTTCAAGCCCTCGCTTTCAGCGGACGGCTCCTCTTTCGAGTACCGCGGAACGACATTCCGCGTGCCGCTGCCGGGCGCGCATAATGCCGAGAACGCGCTGCACAGCATCATGATCTGCGAGAAGCTGGGCGTGGGACTCAATGCGATAGCGGCCGCACTGCTCTCTTTCAAGGGGATTCAAAGACGCCTGGAACTCGTGGGCTCGGCCGGGGGTATCACGGTTTTCGACGACCACGCGCACAATCCGGCAAAGATCGCCGCGGCGTGGAACACGCTTCGCCCTTTTCACAAACGCATCATCGCCGCCTGGCGGCCGCACGGTTTCGGGCCGCTGACTTTGATGGCCGATGAGCTTGCAGACGCTTTCGCCGGGCTGGCGCGGGCCTGTGACGCCGTGTATATCCTGCCGGTCTATTTCGCCGGCGGCACGGCAAACCGCGCCATGACCTCGGAGCTGTTCGTTGAGCAGTTGAAGAAGAGAGGCGTGCCGGCCGGATATGTTGACGGGTATGATGAATTGCTTGCGCGGCTCATGGCAAAAACCGAGACGGGCGATGCCGTTCTATTCCTGGGCGCCCGCGATCCCGGCCTCCCCGTTTTCGCGCGCCGCTTCCTTGCGGAGCTCGGCCATCTCGTCGTGTAGCGTGTGCCCCGCGCTCGCGGAGTAGCAGAGGAATACAATGCCGCCGACCACGCTCCATCCCAGTGTGAGTGCATAGACCATCAGGGACAGCGGCAGCGCCTGCGCGCTGCTCACGCCCATCGCGCCAAGTATGGTCACGGCAAGCCCCTCGCGCACGCCGAGCCCGCCCGGCGTTATGGGAATAGCGGCAAGCGACATTATAATCGGGATCACGGCAAGGTAGTCAAGCACGCCCAGCTCGATCCGCAGGCTCCTGCCGAGACAGTAGCACATCAGCACGATGAACATGTGGTTTCCCAGAGAGAGCAGCGCGGTGTAGACGAGCGTGGCCGTCCTGCGCCTGTACATGTCGAACGCCGCGGCAGTGCGCGTGATCGCCGGGCCTATGCCCCGGTACCCGCCGATCCGCCGGAACAGCGCGAACCCCATGAAATGATGCGTGTTCAGTATCACGGCAAGACCCAGAATGCCGACGACAATCATGGCCGCCATGAGCAGCGCGGCGATCCGGGTCTGCGGCATGGCGAGATAGAAATCAGCCCGCGCAATGAGCATGGTTCCCGCGATCATGAACAGGGCCACCATCCCTATCACCCGGTCAATGATCACCGTGGCTACGGCCTCCGTCTTCTTGTGGTGCGTCTCCTTCACGGCATAGTAGGCCCTGGCAACGTCGCCGCCCGTGGCGCCGAACATGAAGGAGTTGAAGAAGTGGCCTATGAAATAGATGCTGACCGTTCTGCCCCACGAAATCACCAGGCCCTGCGCGTCAAGTATGAGCTTCCACCGCATCGCTCCGACCACAAGACACGCCAGGAAGAGCAGCGCCGCCTTAACCAGCCAGCGCCAGTACGTCAGCGTCTCGGAGAGGACGGCCGCCAGATCGGGCGTGTCTATCTTGTGGAACAGGTAGACGATTATGGCTATCCCCGCCGCCAGCCGCGCAATGGTCGAAACCGTTTTCCGGATTCTTTTCATGCGCGCTCCGTTCCGCTGACTCCGAAGCCGGCGAGCATGTCGCGCAATGTTTTCGATAACGGGATTTCCGGGCGCCAGCCGGCATCCTGCCGGATTCGCGCTGTGTCGAGGACAGGACGCTCCTCGGCGCTGCGCAGCCGGGCGCTGTCCGTCTCGATCTCCGGGCGCACGCCGGCAATGGCGCACAGTTTGTCGAACAGACTTCGTATCGGCACCGGCTTGCCGGAGGCGATGTTGTACGCCCGGCCCCCGCGCCCCTTCTCCAGCAACAGCCTGTAGGCGCGCGCAACGTCGCGCACGTCCATGAAATCGCGCCTGCTGTCAAGATTCCCCGCCTTGATCACAGGCGGTGCTTTTCCGAGCGCTATGGCCGCAATCTGCCGCGCGAGCGAGGGAGCTACGAAATCGGGCGACTGGCCCGGCCCCGTGTGGTTGCTTGGCCTTGCCGTCATGGCCGAC
>JAGYMT010000204.1 GCA_018400335.1 Kiritimatiellia bacterium
TGCGAAACGGCGTACGAAAGCGGCGTCGAGCCGCCGCACTCCAAAGCGCTACGCGCAATTTTCGCTTTACCATGCTGATAAACTCGCTACTCAACCCGTGAACGCTTACCAATTGCTGATGGCGTCGAGAGTCAGATACGCATATCGGTTGACGATAGCGGCGACGAGAACGGTGGATGAGGCGATAGTCCCAATCGTTAGCCGTTCTCGTCGCCGTTCTCGTCCACCGTTTTCTGCTTTTCCGCGGTGTTCCTGAGTAGTTACAAATAGAATATAGAGAAGAAGGATCACGAGCGTGGACGCTCATGCCACTACAGAAGAATCGGCAACGAATCGCAGATTGAAGAAAAGAGGCAAATAGTATTGACTCTGAACGTTAAGTCAGTATTATGTAGAGAATAGATTATTAACCACAGTAATGGAGGTGTTATCATGACAGATGAACAGCAGACCACCAACGAAGAAAAAGAAACGCAGCAGCCCGATCCCACTCCCGCTCCCGATCCCACTCCCGCTCCCGCTCCCGCTCCCGATCCCACTCCCGGTACTGCTCCCGTGCAGCCCGTTTCTACGGATGTGGCGGAAGGTAAGCCGTTTGCTATACTGTCCTACGCGCTAAGTTTCGTGTGTATCCCGTTCTTCATTGTTCCCCTGATAATGAGGAACAACGATTTCTCGCTCTTTCATTCCAAGCAGTGTCTGATACTCTGGCTGGCCGCAGTGGCAGTCTCGGTGATAGGCGTGCCTCTGGTGGCGGTCTGTGTCGGCGCGATCCTTCTGCCGATTGCGGGGATCTTTCTTCTGGTGCTCAACATACTCGGGCTCATCTATGCCGTAAAGGGCGAGACGAAGGCGCTGCCTCTGGTAGGCCAGTGGGGTGTTGACTGGTTTAAGGGCATCAAGAGGGCGTAGAAAGGGCGAATGATTACAGCCTGAACCCGCTCGGTGTGGACGCCGCCTGCAGGATTCATCCGGACGGAAAAGAGGCGCACCGGCTTCCGAACAGGTAGCACGGACGTTTTCTGGAGAGGATCGCACTCTGTGTCATTGATTGAGCGCATTCGTCTGAAGATCCGGGAACGTGACTATTTTCTATCATCGCATGCGGAGGAAGATTTAGCGGAAGACGGATTCGACCGAATGATGAAATGTGAATTTTGTGCTGGTGAAACGGTTAAGCGGACCGTAAGAAAACAACATTGGCTGTCCGGCAAGTTGTATCTTGTCGAGAATGTGTCGGCCGAGGTCTGTCCTGATTGCGGAGAACGGTATTTTCATGCGACTGCACTCGATGCTATTGATCGGATGATTGCAAAGGATCATCCGGTCAAGGAAGTGCTGTCGGTGGAAGTTCTCACTGCCTGATTCTTGTTGTCTGAATGTATGCCAAGCAATGTAAAAGCCATGCTTCCACTCATCACGCGCGGCGGGACGGATGCGGAGCTCTCCGTCGCCGATATGCGTGATTTCCTGCAGGAGTGCGTTTCACATCTGCCGCGCGGCCTTAAGAAGGCTCTGATCGTGCCGCCGGATTTCTCGCGTTTCCATTCCGGCGCGGGCGAGGTGTGTTCCGCGCTTTACTCGATGCTCGCCCCGGGGTCTGATGTGAGCCTCTTGCCCGCGCTCGGGACGCACCGCGCGATGACGGCATCCGAAATAGACACCATGTTCCCCGGTGTCCCGCACGAACGCATTCTGATTCACGATTGGCAGAAGGATCTGGCCTGTATGGGCGAGGTTCCCGGTACTCGCCTCAAGGAGCTCAGCGGCGGAAAGGTTGATTACCCAGTTCGAGTGGAGGTGGATCCTGCCGTGGCTGATCCGACCAATGACGTTATTTTCTCCGTGGGCCAGGTGGTGCCGCACGAGGTGGCGGGCATGGCCGGCGGCAATAAGAACATTCTGGTGGGGACGGCAGGCGGCGACACGATCAACAAGAGCCATTTCCTCGGCGCGGTATGCGACATGGAGACCATCATGGGGCGCGTGAACACTCCCGTGCGCGCGCTTTTCAACGAGGCCGAGGACAAGTTCCTCGGCTCGCTCCCGCTGGTATACATACTCATCGTGCGCGGTGTGAACTCCTCCGGACGGCTCGTAACGCGCGGCCTGTTCGCGGGCGGCAGCCGCGACTCATACGAGCGCGCTGCGAGACTCAGCCAGGAGGTGAACATCACTCGTGTGCCGCGTCTGGACAAGGCGGTTGTCTTTCTCGACACCGGCGAGTTCAAGAGCACCTGGCTCGGCAACAAGGCGGTCTACCGCACGCGCATGGCGATAGCGGACCGAGGCGAGCTTCTCATTCTCGCGCCCGGCCTGGTGGAGTTCGGCGAGGCGGAGGTGTTTGACCGGTTGATCCGAAAGTACGGGTACCGGGGAACGGAAGCCACGCTGCGTGCCGTTGCTGACGATCCGGAGCTGCGCGACTGCCTCGGGGCCGCGGCGCACCTTATACACGGGTCCAGCGAGGGCCGCTTCAAAATAACTTATGCGCCCGGCGGACTCTCCCGCGGTGAGATAGAGGGAGCGGGCTTCGAGTTCGCCGATCTGGCCGCCGCAATGAAGAGGTATGATCCGGAGAAGTTGAAGGACGGGTTCAACACCATGCCCGACGGCGAGCGGATCTACTACATCTCCAATCCGGCCATCGGCCTCTGGCAGGCTGGGTGATCACGCCGGAGGCGGAATAAGGATTTCCGCCAGGTCTCCGGCGCCAACGCCGCACTTCCGCAGGAACGCCATATGCGGCGCGAATTCGCCCACTTCATACATATTGTGCGCGTCGCTGCCCAGTGCGATCTTGACTCCGCTCTCGATGCAGATCCGGAAGAATTCCGGGCTCGGCTCGTTTGTATGGAAGTTCAGCTCCGCGGCAACCCCGTGTTTTTTCAGCAACTCCGCAACTGGCACGAAGAGGTCGGCGGGGGTCTCGACCTTTCCGCGTCGGAACACCCTGAACGGGTGCGCGAGCGCACGCACGCCGCTTTCCGCGATCCTGCGCGTGAGGAACAGGAACTCGTTTTTTGCCGCGTCAGAATCGCCGTTTCCGGTGGTCAATGCCGCCAACTGGTGAACGGCGCCAAGGCGCACCTCGGCGCGCGCCGTCTGTTCCGGGCGTCCCACCGGGTTTCCCCTCGCATCGAAATCCAGCTCGATCCCGGCATGAAGCGAGGGCTGCTCCTTGCGCGCGGCTTCGACATTGTCGAAAAAGTTGTCCGTGCGGTCCTCCTCGCTCGATGCGGATTCGATCCCGTTCACGAACCAATCGCGCCTGCCGTAGCGTTCGCGTGAGAACGCCAGGTGCGCCGAGTGTTCCGATATCGAGATGCCGGCGAGGCCCATTGCCGTTCCCATGCGGGCGGAGCGCGGGATATCCATATTCTCATTGCAATAGGCGAATGGACTGTGCGCGTGCCAGTCGAAGAGCTGCAGGCCGGAGGGCATCGCGAGATCGTGCCGGTCGGCGGCCACTTTTCCGTCCTCGACGTTGAGTAGGAGAAAGGAGAAAGGCGCTTCGCATAGCGCAGGGGCCGCGGAAAAATTGAGTCCTGCGGCGGTCACCAGATCGAATCCTTCGTGGTAGTGTCCGCTGATTGAGAGGGTGATCCCCGCCTGCCGCATTGCGGCGATAACCTCGTCCCCGTTGATGTAGTGGTAGGGACATTCGGAACTCCCGTGCGGGAAGACCGGCACGTGCTGGAGCATGATGATGGGTCCGTTCCAGCCGCGCCTGGCGGCCAGCATTCTCTCCAGGTGCTGTTTTGGACGCAGCGCGTTATAGTCGGGCTCCTCCGGATCAACGAACGCGATGAAACGTGTGCCGGCGATGTCGGTGAATTCGGGAGGCGCGCCAAAAGATCTGTAAAACGCTTCGGCATCCCCGTCATGGTTGCCGGGTATCGTGATGGCGGGCGCATCGAGGAGCGATATCACTTTTTTCAGCCGCTGCCGCTTCTCCTCGCCATCGGGATCGTCACCGGCGTTCAGCATATCGCCGACAAAGAGCACAACATCCGGACGGATCATCCGGTTAAGACGATGAACGGTGCGCAGCAGAAGAATATCGGCCAGCGAGCCGGCGCGCTGGCCGATATCGGCATCGGCGAAATGAAGATCGGATACAACTGCTATTTTCATGCTGTTTCCTTCCTGTTTTACAGCCGAATAGCCGCTGCCGTCCGGATACGGGTCATCGCTTTCGTGCACGGGACCGGCCCATCTGGCGGCGTATGCCGTCGTCATCTTCCTTGTTGCGCCGGTTTTTAGCTGTTTCTCGAACTCGACCCATTCGGGGTTCAGGGGCGCCATCGAAGGAGTTTGCGCAAAGCATGCAATGGACGCAAAGCTGAGAATGAGACTTCCAGCGAATGAGCGTTTGATGCAGGCTGTTGCAGAATTCATAAGCACTTGCCAGCTTCGCTGAAAGTGTTCTGTGTTCAGCGTTCAGTGTT
>JAGYMT010000205.1 GCA_018400335.1 Kiritimatiellia bacterium
GGACAAGAACTCGCCGCTGATCATCGACAGTTCTATAATCCAGGGGCACGGGGGGGGCACGGGGTCAGCCCTGTATTTAGTATTTAACTGCTACAACTTGAATATTCCTTATCTCGGAATCAATCGCGTCGATCAAGCGAGCCAGTTTGTTGTCCGTCTTGATATTTGCTCGCACTTTTTCCTGTTGCATGCTCACGGCCTTTCCAGTCCTTACGCCGAACATCTGTGCAATTTCGCGCTGCGTTTTGCCGGCATGATGTCCGAGTTCCCACGCCACTACCGCTCTTGTGATCTCATTGCGTTGACGCTTACGAATTACAGATGGGGCAACCTGAAGATGACGGCAACAGATCTCGATGATTTCTTCCGGCTGGAGCCGTTCGCTTTTGCGCCTGAGAGAAATATCTTCCGGCTTCGCTCGATCATGCAGCAATTGTTCGTATAACCCCAGAATCCTGCTTTGAAATTCCTCCCCGCCTATCGCCAATTGCGAATGCTTAATTGCGTTCTTGATAGTATCGTCGGGTTCAACAATGGCGTTTTCCACGTAACTGCGAAAGTTAAGCCTTTGTGTTCTTTTGCATCTTTTGCCCATCAAGGCCAGCAAAGGAGCAGTATCAATAAAAGCCCGTTTTATAAGGCCGAGATAACAAGGATAGCTGCTCCAGCGGTAAGATCTTAACACTTCTATGCGCTGAGTGATAGTTAGATTCTCCATTTCATGTGTCCACACTGGATTCAGGTGAACATATCTCGACAGTTTTAACAAGTATTCATCGCCCTCTACCAGCTTCGCCTTGTAGCGGCCTTGGAACAAATGTCCCACTTCCTTATGACGCAGATTGAAATAGACCGTGTACGCTGTTTCGAGTTTATGCATGAAGCGACCCAGATTGGCATATGGCGTTTCTAATAATAAGTGCACATGATTTGGCATGATGCAAAAAGCGAATATTCGCACTCCAAACTCTTCCGCTATTTCCTCGATACGTATAACAAAACGCGTTCTGTCATTATCATCGCAGAAGATAGTCCGTCTGTTATTACCGCGGAGCATTACATGATAAATGGCGCCGCTATATTCAACTCGCAACTTTCTAGCCATAATATTTCTTCGCAACAATCTGCATAAAGTCGAAGCTACATAACAAGGCGGCGGGCAGCCGCGACACCATCAGGTGATAGTGTTATTGATGTTCCTTATATTCCTTTATTAGACTTTGCGCAATCATTAAATACTAAATACAGGGCTGACCCCGCTCCCTTTCAGGGCTGACCCCGCTCCCTTTCCGCCCGGAAATACACTTCATGGCAAAGATCCGGCGGCACCTCAGCGGCGACATCGAAAAAGGCCTTAATGCGCGGTGCCGGCCACAGAATCATATCCGGGGTGGGCAAAGGCTTCAGAAACACGCCTTCGCATTCACGGAGGAGAAGTCCAGCCCGCGAGATCATGGCCTTGACTTCGGCCACGGTGAGCGCATGCAGGTGGCCCATTGCCTTCTCCCCGGGCGTGATCTCGCGAACATCCTTCAATATCCCCATCCTAACCCCGATTCTCCTGTTCAAAGACTCGCAGTTGGGAGAGAGAATGTGCAGAGATCCGGAGGCCTTCAGCGCGGACGCCGCAATCCTCAACGCAGCCAGCGGGTCCGCGACATGCTCAAGAATGTTGCTCATTAGGATATGCTCGAAACGACCGATCTCCGGGCCAATATCCTCGACGCGACATTGTTGCAAACGGACATTACTCTGGAGAGGAGCGCCGGGGCGGGCGCAATCGACGACGACCACCTCCGAGAAGAGATCCGCCAGCGCATTTGCCCTCGCGGGATTGGCCGCGCCCCCGATGTCGAGAAGGCGTCCGCCGCCAGCCATGCGTGCACGGAGCATATTGTTGCTGTAGGGAACCGATGCTCTATACATCTGCATTTTCCACTTTCCTCCATGCCTTAGTTCAAGACATTTTATCCTATTTAGCCCCGCGGCACATGCTCAATATAGATTCCGCTGAAAAACCTCTTTGTAGAACGATCGGCAGAATGCCGACTCTCCCAAATCCTAACAAATCATGCATGTTGCCTTCCGTGACGGGGTTTTTCATCGGAATCTAATTACAGGGCTAATTCCCCACTTCCACCCGGCTCCCGGCATCCTGTCCGGTCTCTTTCTGGTAGCGATCAAAGTCCTTCATGCGGTAGTCGCGGCCGCTCCAACGTGCCAGCAATGCGTCGGCATGTCCGGAGTAGCTGTTGTTTTCGAGGACGAACCGGCGCTCATCCGGTTCGGCTATGATCGAGTAGAGCGCGGCGCCGCATGGCGCCGCCCCGAACTGATTGTTCCGGAGGTAGACGCGGCCGGGATGGGTGCCGGGTTCGATGCGCCAGATGAAGACATGATGTCCCATCGGTTGCGGATAGATTTCCGACCGGCGCGGCGGCGGCTCGCCTTGCAGGCCGAACCCGCCGCCGGTAACAACACAGATGTTGTTCTCGAAATAGACCTCCGCCGACGGCTCGCGACATTCGTAGGCCGCCATGCCGCAGTCCGTGAACCGGTTGTCGCGAAAGTACAGCCGCTCAGGAATATTCCGGGTCATTCCGCCCTGGTGAGTAACGCCGGAGTCATAGACGGTGTCAAACACACAGCCTTCGACGATGACATCCCTGGCGCCGTCCCACAATTCGATGGCGTTGCCGAAGCGGATGCGTCGCTCACGATGCCACACGGCGCCGCCGATGTGGCGGAAGTCGCAGTCGCGGATCATCACGTCATGGACGTCGCAGTCCTGAAAGCCATGCACGCCGCTGTTGCGAAAAGAAAGGTGTTCCAGAATAATATGCCGCCGGCCGCCAACCAGTTTGCGAGCACCCCAGAGTACACACTCGATGTCACGCCAGGCGTGGCCGGGGTTTTCGACGGAGCAGAGGTAGAGAGTTTCGTTGCGCCAGGCCGGTCCACCACAGCTTTCCCCGGCCGACGTCGCGCCGATGCCGGTATAGTGCCAGTCGCCGGGCTGCCGCAGGTCTTCGGGCTCCCACCGCAGAATGCCGCAGCTCTGGCCCGCATTAAAAACCAGGTTGCAGACCTCGCTGTCCAACCCATTCGCGAATCGCCAGACGTTGGGTCGGACCTCGGTCCATGCCCCGGGGTCACCCACGGCGACCGATCCGAGGAAAACGGGTTTCTCGCCGTCACCATAAGCGCCATAACTGACCGGCGCACTCTCCGTGCCTTCATGCGTACGCAACAATCCTCGAATCACGCTGCCGCGCTTGAAGAGGACGGTGTCGCCGGGACTGACGTCGCATTGGGCGTGGCTCTTAAGCGCATGCTCCGGCGATAATCCGTCGTTGGCGTCGTCGCCGGATGTCGGGTCAATGTAATGGATGCGGGTGGACATATGGCGTTACCTTTCGATAGTCATCTCGATTTCGCGCACGAGGATGGTTTTGCGGGGGCGATCCTCGGTGTCGCGGTAATTGAAATCCGAATATATCATGAGGGCGCTGTCGCGGTCCAGCGCCACCATCTCGGTGTGGCCGCAGGAGTTCCATCCGCCGGGGGTCGGTGGCGAGAAGGGGGCATGTACCGGCGCCTGCCACTCGATCCCGGCCGGGTCGGTGGTCGCCCGCACGGCGATATAGCCAGGCCCGCCCGACTGCCCGTAGGATGCCAGGGTGACGTCGTTCTCCAGTGTCAGCAGTTGTGGCATCTTGCCGCCGTCGAAGCTGCGGTCGAACGCCGCTGGCTTCGACCAGGTGCGCGCGCCGTCCACGGAACGGGTCAGGTACAGCGGACCATGCCCGTTGCCGTCGCTAGTGCGCATCAGGCAGATGACCGAGCCGTCGGGCCGGAAGTTGTAATCCGGCTCGGTGAAGCCGTCACGCTGGTCGGCCAGCGGATCGGCGTCAGTATTGCCCGAGTACGGTATTTCCCCCAGCACATCCCATGTGTGCCCGAGATCAAGCGAGCGCAGGAAGAGCGGGGAGTAAAGCGGCTTGCCGTCGTGCAGTCGGAGAGCGTAGGTGACCGCCCACAGCGACCCATCCGGCGCCACCCGCATCTTTCCCCAAAGAAACGGGGTAGGCAAGGGACCTTTTCGAACCTGCGCGATGGTGCCGATGCCGGGTGCTGCGCCGCGGGCGCTTTCGTCAATTACATAACGAAGCTGATCGGGAATGCGCATGGCGGCCACCTCTTCCACCCACACGCTCCCCCCTGCGGTGAGCCGACGAAAACGCCATTCGCTAAGCTCCGGCGGCAAGTCCTCGGCCCGGTACAGCGAGCGCGGCAACCGGAAACTGCACACGTAGTCGCAGACCGACTTCGGCAGGACGAAATCCTCCGCGCAGCGGGCGGGCCGCTGCACCGGCTGCAGGCGGTCGCCGTTGGAGAGCAAAACACCATCTTCCGCCTCGTGCCCGACCTGCGACGGCGCG
>JAGYMT010000206.1 GCA_018400335.1 Kiritimatiellia bacterium
CTGGATGTTCTGGGGCTGCGACTTTCCGATGATGGCCATGACGGCGACCCGCCTCGGCAAGCCGGAACTCGCCCTGGACGCCCTGCTCGCCGATCATAAAAACAACAAGGTGCTGGCCAACGGCTTCAACAACGCCGGTTCGACGCCTTACCTCCCGGGCACCGGCGGTTTCCTCTGGGCCGTCGCCATGATGGCCGCCGGATGGGAGGGCGGCCCCGACACCCACGCCCCCGGCTTCCCCGACGACGGCAGCTGGACGGTGAAGTGGGAAGGTCTGCAGAAGGCACAATAAGGCCCCTCCACCTACGACGACACCGGACCATCATCCAAACGCTAACACAACTATGAAAATGAACAAAGGAATCACCCGCATGAAAGCAAAAGCAAACTTCTGCTTCCAACGCACCACCGCCTGCATCGTACTGCTTTTCGCAGCAGTCAATCTGCAGGCTGAAACCATCCCCCCCGCCGAGGCGATCCTCATGGCGGTTTCCAACCAGGAGACGCTCGCGATCGCTTCGAATCTGAATGAAATCGACCGCCCCGCGCTGGGCACACCACCCTTCCTTGGAGCCGGGACTGAGGTCTGGAAACAAGATTTCCGGTCGCCTCCGGCGGCGTTCAAGAGCATGCCTCTCTGGTGGTTTGAGCACAGAGATTACAGCACGCCGGAAGCGAAAGCGGAAATGCGCAAGCAGCTTCTGGAGTTTCGCAACAAAGCCGGCTTCACCGGGGTTACACCCTTGTTCCTGACCCGCGATTATCTCACCGAAGCGTATTGGGAACAGGTAAGCTTTATTCTCGAAACCTGCAAGGAACTCGGACTCAAAGTCGTGTTCTATGATGACGTCGGATTCCCCAGCGGTTCGGCTGGTGGTTTTATGCGCAGAATGTTTCCGGATGACACGCATTATCGCCTCGACCTGCTCGAAGAGACCGTGACGGGGCCGGCGGCATTCAACAAGTCGTTCTCCGAAATGCCGCGCATTATGTCTCCTTCGGAGGCGGGGCAGTACGAAGATCCGAAACGGTGGGAGAGAGAACTGTCGCGGGCGAAATTCGCCGGGGCGGTGGCGATGAACATGGAGACCGGGGAGCGTCGCGATATCAGCGCCGTTGTCAAGGACCAGCACTTGATCTGGGACGTTCCGGCGGGTTCGTGGAAGGTGATGGCCTTTCTGCTCACGCAACCGTCGGGCGGGTATGTCGATTATCTCAATCCTGCGTCCGTCGACAAGTTTCTCTCCATTACCTACGACGAACTCTACAAGCGCTTTCCATCCTATTTCGGCGACACCATCATCATGACTTTCTTCGACGATGTGGGCGTGCGCGGCAGCGGCGGTCACGGGGCCTTCCGGCGCATCTGGACGCCGATCTTCAATGAGCAGTTCGAGAAGAAGCATGGCTTCAATCCCGTCACCCTTTTACCCGCCCTTTGGCACGATATCGGCGGCGATACCGAGGCGGCGCGCAACTTACTGTTCGGGTTCCGGGCCGAACTGCTCGCGGAGGGCTTTCCGAGACGGACGCACGACTGGGCGCAACGGCACGGGCTGATATCCTCCGGCCATGCCATGGGCCAGTACAAGGAGCAGCCTGCCTTCATGGCCGGGGACAATATCCTTTTCTATAAGCACAGCGACGCGCCCATGATCGACTCGATCGGCGGATATCATGCGACCCGCAAGGGCTATAAATTCACCAGCTCCGCCGCGACCAGCTTCGACCGGTCGCTTACCGCTTTGGAAATCTACGGTATTTATACCGACACGTCGGCGATGACGCCGGACCTGTTCTACCGGGGGGCCATGGATTGCATGGTCCGCGGCGCGAATATCTTCCTGCCCCACGGCGTGTGGTTCAATCCGGACAACGTCAAGATCCAGCCGGAGCTCTCGCATCGCAATCCCAACCTCGCGCCCATTCTGCCGGAGTATAACGACTGGATAGGCCGGTGCAGCCTGCTGCTCCGCGGCGGTCGTCCGGTGGCGGATATCGCCGTGTTCTATCCGATCGCCACATTGCTTTCCCATGCGCGGCTGAACGCGCCGGTGGACGAGAAAAGTCTGCCCGACAACACCCATCCCGGTAACTGGGTTCCGCCCGGCACGAATCTGCTGGCCATCAGCGACAAACTCACCGGCGAGATCCGCCGTGACTTCACGTTTCTTCACCCCGAAGTGCTGCGGGACCGCTGCGTGGTCAAGCCCGGCGTGCTGCGCCTCGACAATCCCAATACCTGGCAGGAATACAAGGTCGTGATCCTGCCTTATGCGAAACTGATTGAGGTCGGGACGCTGACGAAACTCAAGGAGTTCGTCGAGGCCGGAGGAAAATTGATTTCAGTCGGTCCGACCCCTTACCGGCGGGATGGACAGGTGATGACGCCCGCGCCGTTGCCCTCGCGGTCGGCGGACATCGGACGCGATGCAGAGGTCGTCGAGGCGGTCCGCGCCCTGTTCGGATGCGAACCGGATCAGGTGCCTTCCGCGAGTCCATTCGTCAAACAGGCCAACGCCGCCGGGGGCGCGGTCTATTTCGTGTCGGACGTGAACGGTCCCGGCCTGCAGGCCGCGCTCGACGACGCCCTGCCGGTCGCCGACGTGTCGTTTGCCGAACCTGGTCCTAAGATTGAATTCAGGAAAGGCATGTTGTCCTATCTGCACAAGGTCAAGGATGGACGCAGCATCTATTTCTTTGCCAACACGTCGGAAGAAATGGTGGACATGGATATCACCATCCGAGGCAAACGATCACTGGAGGCTTGGAACCCACACAATGGCGGAAAAAGCACCGTTGAAACCCGGGAGGTGGTAGTCGCCGGGGAAACGTGCACGAGCCTCCGTCTGAGGCTGGATCCGACCCAAACGATCTTTTTCGTCGAGAAGATCGTGGAGAACACACGTTAAGGATCGGCTTCCCTCTAGGCTCCCCGGCCCGGTGGATCGTCGCAGCCAACTAGAAAACTTAAACATGTATTTATGTCATTCATTTCGAACATCGTGACCGTTCATTCGCTGCTGCTCGTTCTGCTGATACCGCTTGCTGCTCTGCAGGCTGCGGATGAATTGCAACCGACAGCCGTGTCCGCTTCTGCAATCGGAGAAAACTGGTTTAAGGCCGATGCTAAGACCATGGAGGCAAACTTCAGCACACCGCCGGAAGACTGCCGTCCGGGCACTTACTGGTGGTGGCAGAATGGCGGCGTGACGCGCGAGGAGATCACCCGCCATCTCGGGTTGATGAAGGACGCAGGAATCGGCATCGCGCATGTGGTCAATATCCCACACCCGGTAAAGCCGGATCTGAAAGATCATCCGGGCTGGTTGAAGGTGGCAAGTCCGCAATGGGCGGATATGATCGCCTTTTGCGTGGAGGAAGCCGCCCGGCTGGGAATGAAAATCGAACTGTCACCCTACCGCCACTGGCCGCCTCAGGGCGACTGGGCGTTCAAAGAGGATCTCACCGAGCAGTGGCTTTTCCGCTCGGCAACGGCCTTGAAGGGGCCACAGCGGTTCGAGGGCTCGGTGCCCGCGCTCGATCTGAGCGCGGATCCTGACGACGGGAAGAATTTCGCCAACTATGTGAAGCGCTGGCAACGCTACAATAAGGGCGAACCGCGGCCGGAACTGGTAGCGCTGGTGCTGGGTCAACCGGGTCAGCCGGGCAAAAGCGTGTTGGACAAGGTTAAGGATGACGGTCGCATCAGCCTCGAGATACCGGACGGCGAATGGCAGTTGACCGCTTTCTGGCGCATGGGCGGCGCCTGGAATGTCATTGATATGTATTCGCCTCAGGCCGTGCGCGGCCAGCTCGACTGGGCCGCAAAACCGGTTCTGGACCGCGTCCCGGAGGAACTCGTTGGCAGCACCTTTCAGACGCTTTATTGCGACAACATCGAGGGCTGGAACGAGTCGGTCTGGACCAAAGACCTGCTTGCGTTCTTCAAGGAGCGGCGGGGCTATGATGTCTCACCCTATTTGCCTCTGCTGTTCGATCAGTCGGTCGAGGCTTCTATACTGTCGGGGCATGGGAAGCATGGGTGGCCCACGCCGATTTACAGACCGCGCAAGGGACCGGATGAGGAGTTACGCAACCGGTTGGTCTACGACTACAACAAGACGCTCGGAGAACTGAATCGGCGCGGATTTCGCGCCTGGACAGAGTGGTGCCATGAACATGGCCTTCTGTCCCGCATCGAAGCGCATAATCCGGCGCGGGGCGACTATATCGACAGCTACGGCGAGGCCGACATCCCGGAGTTCGAGCTCTACCGCGATTCACACAGTCCGCATACCGGACAGTGGGTGGGGAAATTCGCCGCCCGGCAGTATGGAAAGAACGTGCTCGCATGCGAGAGTTTCACCTGGCTGACCCCGCACTTCCGGGCCACGCCGCGCGACATCCGCGAGTCGGTCGATCAGATCTTTGCTT
>JAGYMT010000207.1 GCA_018400335.1 Kiritimatiellia bacterium
ATTCCCACATTCGATCCGGGCCAGGTGGCCAGCTTGAATACATGCACCCGACCTGTGAGCCCGGGCAGATGCGCCTCTGGGCCTATCAGGGAATCGCCCACGGCGCGGACGGCATACTGCATTTCCGCTGGCGTACCTGCCGCTTTGGCGCGGAAATCTACTGGAACGGCATCATCGACCACGACAACGTCCTGCGCCGTCGCTATCACGAATTTGCACAGGAAGGACGGGAGCTGGAGAGGATCGGTGCTGCGATCCTGGGGTCGGTGAAGGATGTGAAGATAGGTATCCTCCACAGCTACGACAACGATCAGATGTACCAGACCCAGACCAACGGCTTTCCCGGACCGTGGGATCAGGTTCAGGCGTTGTTCAGCGAGGGTCTGCGTCGCCACCTGGCCATCGGTTTGCTGCATCCCCGGGATGGCTTCGACGGCATGGACGCCATCATCATGCCGACGCATATCGCCGAGGATGCGGATCTGCCGGCCAAGCTGGAGGCCTTTGTCGCCAGCGGCGGCACGTTGCTGGCGACGGCTCGGTCGTACACGCGCAATGCCGACAACCATGTGCTCGCAGCTACGCCGCCCGCCGGTCTGGGTGGGGTGTTTGGCATCCGCCGCGAGGAGGAAGGCCGCATTCAGGATGATGCCGAGCCGTATGTGCTGGTGGCTGCGGATGGCACCGTGATCGCTGGTTCCGGCGGCTATGAGATCGTCAATCTCGACACGGCCGGGGCGGTGGCGGCATGGCGAGTGGGCGAGCCGGGCCGCCATCCGCACCAGGCTGCGGGGAAATGCGGGCTCAGTATGAACCGCTACGGCGACGGGCAGGCTTATTATCTTGGTTCTTACGTCAACGAACAGAATGCCGGTGCCGTGCTGGAGCTGGTACAGCGGGCTGCGGCTATCGACCCGCTTGTAGAAGGCAACCCGAATGTGGAAGTGACGATCCGCCACAAGGCGGGTACACGCTTCCTGTTCCTGCTGAATCACACGCTTGTCAGGCAGCCTGTGTCCCGCGTACCCGCTGGCAGGGAGCTGATTTCGGGCCTACTCGTTTGCGGTCTAGTGGAACTCGAACCCTTTGGCGTCCGCATCATTGAACTTGACCCCACGAAATACTAGGAGAATCGCATGGCATCGAATTTTCGGATTGAACGCAAGGAAGCGCCGGACTACAAGCGGTTTGTGGCGGTACTTGAACGCCGCAGCGAACGGTCGTACGTGCCGTTCTACGAGATGATCCCCAACTATTTCGTCGAGCTGAGCGGGGTCGAGCCACCAGCGCAACTTGACTACCGCAACGATTCACAGTGCTACCTGGAGACCGTCGGGTTTTATTTCCAGGCCATGGCCCGTATGGGTTTTGATCTGGGTATAATCAATCCCTGCGGATTCACCGGCTTCCCGGGGCACCACCCCGGCGGCAAGGTGCAGGCGGGGGATGGGGCGATTACCGACTGGGTAAGTTTTGAGACCTATCCCTGGCCGTCGGCTTCTCAACTTAACGTCGAACGCATGGGGCAGACGGCGCTGCTTGCTCCGGATGGCATGGGGGTGTGGACCGGCGGACCTGCCCCGTTCCAGATCACTAGGGAATCTGGCGGCGATCATGGACGATATCGTAGCCTGCGGTTACGACGGCAAGCATTCGTTCGAGGACACCATCAAGCCCGGCATCCTCGAGTTGAACGAGCAATACGGAGAAAGAATCGCCCTGCTTGGCGGTATGGATGTTGACTTTTTGTGCCGGTCCCCGGAAGCTCGAATCCGTGAGCGTGTGCGCCACTACATCGATACGCTGGCACCGAATGGCGGTTACTGCCTGGGCAGCGGGAACAGTATTCCCGACTACGTGCCGATCGAGAACTACTGGGCCATGCTGGACGAAGGGTTGAAATACGGTAGAGGCTGAACGTTGTCATCAAATCGGCTATCCACATTTTTAAAATAGAGGAAATGAACCATGAAAAATCTGACTGCAAGAAGAGAGACGTTGGCGCTTGAACTCGTGTCCGAGGACCAGCGGCTGGTGGCGACTTTGACCGATGTCACGACGGGCAGAAGCTGGGGGCCGGTGCCCTTGCTGGCCCTTGAGGTATTCGATAAACCGTTGAAGCGGGTCGAGCGCGTCGCGGATTGGACCGTCGAGCATGTCGAAACGCTCGGCGACGGGTTCCATGTCATGGTCCGTGACATGCAGCACGGCATCGAGGCCGGCATCTGGCTGCGGCTGGTGGATGGCGAGCTTTCGGTGCTGGTTCCGGTGATCGAAGTCTACGAGCGCGATCCGGTCATGTACCGCCTTTTCGCCGTGGATGTGCTGCCGGGGTTGCTACAGGTGCGCAACGGGCATTTGCTGTTGCCGATCAATACGGGCATGCTGTGTCCGACGGCGACCGCGCCCGCCGTCAAGGACCGGTTCCTGATCTATGGGGAACAGGAGCGTTGGGAACTGACGCCGACCTTGCCGTTTTGCGCCGCGTTTGATGCCCAGGGGGGCTTGATGGCGCTGGCGCGTCAGGGTGCCTGCGACGCCGAATGCCGGGTTGAAACCGATGGCAAAGGTGGCGGTGCGGCCGGGTTCGCGGTCTCGCTACGGCGGTTCTGGCCCGATCCGGTGGATCTGTCCAATCGTGAGATCCGGTTCATGCCCCTGTCAGCCAAGGACGATCCGACGGTTTCCTGCGCCCGGCGCCTGCGCCGCCATGTGGTCGGGGATCTCGGCAAGAAGACACTGGCGGAACGTGCGGCAGAGTCGCCCGCAGTCGCCTATCTGCTGGAGGCCTACGTCATGAAGTTGTTTCATGGCGTCGAGCAGCACGGCTACATGATGGCGGGGCAGAAGCCGCTCAATCCCGGCACGTTCCAGAAGTACATGACCTTTGCCGAGGCCGGACAATGCCTGGAAAAACTCAAGCGGGCAGGGGTGGATAAGATCCTGACGCAATGTACCGGCTGGAATGCCCGCGGGCATGACGGCCTGTATCCCGTCCGGTTCCCGGTCGACGAGCGTCTCGGTGGCGAGGCCGGATTCCGCGACATGATCCGTACCGGTAACGCGCTGGGTTACAACATGCAGGTGCATGACAACTTCATCATGCAGAATCTGGCCGCCCCTGGATTCGACTGTGATTATGCCATTATCGACATCTATGGCGACCCGCTCATCCATGGGCGCTGGGCAGGTGGGCCGGAGGCGTCCGGATGGCCGCTGGCCATGCCGGAGGCGCGTATTGCCGGGCACATGCGCCAGATGCAGGCGCTCGGGCTCAAGGGTATGTACTACGTGGACTACATGCAGCAGCCGCTCGAGGTGAACTACCATCTGAAACAGGGCGGGCCGCGTGCGGACTGTGCGCGTGGGCAATCGCTGATCGTCGAGGAGGGCCGACGGATCTTCGGTGCCTGCGGTACCGAATTCGGGTTCCTGCCCTGTGCGGTCGCGGCCGACCACATCAGCACCTGCGGCGATCCCTGGCACCTGACGATGTGCAAGCCTGAATGGCCGATCATCGCGCTCATTGATCACAAGCGGGTTGTGCCCGTATGGCAGATTGCCATGAGCGGCCTGGTGGCTTTGGAGGCACGCAATGGCGTTGCATGGGCGAATGCCATGCAATGTGTGCTCTTCGGTGGGGTCCCGCGCGATGAATGGGCTGTTCGTCCTGGTGTCATGCCCGTTCTTGATGACGCACGGATCCGGGCCCAGAAGGCGATTTATGATCTATGCGTTGTGCGGTTCGGGTATCTCAAACATCGCGAGATTGTCGCCTACAAGAAGCACCGTGATGACTGCCACGAGACAACGTTTGATGACGGGACCGAAGTCATTGCCGATTTCGCGTCAGGCGAGCTGTTGGTTAATGGCTCCGCCATCCCCATGCCCCCGGAGCTGGGTTAACGGAAGCTGATCCCAATGGACAATGGAAAAGGAGTAATGCGCCCCGCATAAGCGCGTGTGTGGCGGCTAGCGTTTCCAGTCGATATCCACCGCCTGACCATGCCTTGCGCTCTGCTGGATGTGGGCGATCAGTTCATCCACGTCAGCAAAGGCAAAGCAAAGGGTCAGTCCTCGTATTTAGAGCAAAGAGCAAAGGGTCAGTCCTCGTATTTATGTGTTGGCGCTGCGAGAGGGTTGTGGGACTGTTCGGCCATGGCCAGAAAACCGAGAGTGGAGTATGCGGGGGGCAGTATACCACGTGATGAATCGCGGGGACCGCGGCGAACCGGTGTTCAAGGACGGTACAAGGCGGTTGTGGTGGAATCCGGCTCCGGCCGCAAGGCCTGATTCCGGCAATCAGAGCGGATCGTGCAACTGATGTGCCGGCGATGGGGTGCCACGTCCCGAATTAACAGGCGAGCTTTTGGGGATGAAATCCCGCAGTAAGAGATTCCGGGCTTCCGCGATACAGTCTACCCCGCTCTCTCTTG
>JAGYMT010000208.1 GCA_018400335.1 Kiritimatiellia bacterium
GCCATCGCCGCTCCCAACCGAACGAACTGCAGCTTCTTCATGCCACCCTCCTTTTATCTCTCACCCACCCGACCGTGGCCGGTGTAATCGCGACCCTGGCAGTCGTGAACCGTTTGTTCGCCGATGGAATTCAGACGCCCTTCCATTGCGCAACGTATAGCGTATCCTTCAGGCATAATCCAGAATAATCGAAGGTCACCATGATATCCGCGAGTTTCAGGTCTTGATCCTTGCCGCGACAACACAAGTGTACCGTGTTTTCGCCGCGGCATACAAGCTTTGATTCGATATCATACCCTGTCCATTCGCCGACTCTTTGCCCTTGCCGTGCTTCAGCCGTGTTGAAGCGGACGCTCACCGCGCTGACATCGATTGGACCGGGTTTGAGTTTGACATGCAGCTTAACCTTGGGATGCCGTGCCTTCGGGGTGCACGACAGGTCTTCTCCCATGGAAATCCGCACGGATTCTTCCTTGCCAGGCGAAAGGAGGATGGGATCCTCGGGATTCAGCGTGGGTATGGTGATGAACGAGTGGTGCGGATAGGTTCCTCCCCATGGAACCTGGCCGACACCCTCCACACTGGCGAAGTAGACTTTATCCAACCCCTTCAGAACCTCCGGCTCTCCCATTTCCCGCCATACTTTCCTGCGCGGATCGAAGAGATTGAAGATATGCAAACCATCGGCGCCGGCGGTCCATGCATTCAAGGCTCGTGCGCGATAACACTCATCGGAACCACGCAGCACATCGGCGTGAGATCCGCCGCTGACGCGGCTTTCGCTCAAGCTCGGGTACACAAGCACCCCGTACTTGTGCCCCAGCTCTACACTGCGCGTCCACTTGTTCAGGCGGAAATAGCCGCTGGGAATGTAGATATCGATCAGTCCTTCGCTCATCCACCGTTCTATCTCCAGCCCGATGGTGTTGCAGTACGCGACATCGTCGGGAGTTCGAACCGCGATCAGGAAGGGCCGTCCGCGCCGACGGCCCTCATCCGCGATAGCGGCTGAGATTCTTCTCATCAAATCCGTCATCTTTTCGCGCTCTTCATCGCCGACCGGCTCCCCCTTGGTGGTCTTCCCGAAGAAGACGGGATGCCGGAAGAAGTCCAGTTCGACACCGTCCAGATCGTAGTTCCCGCACGTTTCCGCAATAAAGGGAGCAACCATGCCCCGCACGAGGTCGGAACCGTAATCGACCGCCGACCAGGCGCCATATCGGGGTCGCACGTCTCGCGTCCCCATCAGGCAGCCCGGATTTTGCGTCTTGAAGCGATTGTTATCGAAACTTTCCGGCTTGGAGAGGTGAGCGTCATGCACGTCGTTCATGCGCATCGACCAGAAGATCTCCAACCCTTTGCCTTTGCAGTATTCCGTCATAATGGCGAGCGCGTCGGTCCCTTCAGCCAGAAGCGCCGCCCGGACCGTGTCCCTTTTCACCTTTGATGAAGAAACGGAGCTAACGGTTTGGAATAGCCGGCTTCGATGCGTACAGGTGCCGAACGCGCCTCCCGTGTGATAGCTGACCGTGTCGACATGCGAAGGAAACAAGGGTGTCGTGCGGACATCCAGGAAGTCCCTCGGTTGCACGAGATTCCGGGGGTCAACCAGGGTGTCGTCGCCATCGTTGTTGAAGATAATTCGCCGCTTGCGGGTCAGCATTTCCTGCTTTTGTCTTTGAAGGTCCCTGTCTGTTGTGTTCATCCGGCGGCATCCTCGAATAGTCGTTTCCTTCTTCATGCTTACTCCTCTTTAAATGGACTTCTGATGTCAGCTAATCGTCTTCTCCCGTCGGCACGTAAAGAAATCCTCGGCGGAACAGGCCGCCCATTTCGTCGGGATCGTTCAGCACCCGGACGGCGATATGGTTCTCCTGGCCGGGGCGGATCAGACCGGAGACGTCGAAGGTCACGTCGTGCGGATGGTCCCACCAGAGCTTGTTGCCACGATACCCGACGAATTCGCCGTTCACCCAGACCCAGCCCTCGTTGATGATGCCGCCCAGGTAGAGCTTCATCTCGCTTCCTTCCAACTTCTTCGGCACATCGAAACGCGCTCGGTACCACACATATCCGTAGGGGAAGTACCCGCGTTCATCGAGCGGTTTTTCCTGCTGTTCGAGCAGGAAGTAGGTGTCGCGTGTCTCCCAGGCGCCGTCCTCCCAGTCCGGCCGATACCAGCGCATGATGATGCCCTCGTTGTGCGGGTCGCGCGCAAAGCGCATCTCCCGCGGCAGATCGGCGACGAGCTTTCCCTTCGATCCGTCGCGAAACGCGGCCAGCCGCGCAAACGTGTCGCGCCGGCCCTCCACCATGCCGGGCAGGTTGTTGCGTCGATGGTTGGGCGAGATGAAGAACGAGTAGATGGCGTTCAGCTCCTTCTTGATGGCGACCATCCGTTCGGCCGCCTCGGCGGCGGCGGCATAATCGAGCTTCTGCTCCGCCTCGTGAATGGCGGCGTATTGCTCCAGGTTCTCGGCGATCAGCGCAAAGGCTTTCACGCGTTCCGCCTGCGTCGGCGTCGCCTCCGCGCCCAGTGCCGCCTCGACATGCTTGTGGATATCGCCGGTGAAAGACGCCGTGTAGAGATGGTTGACCAGGAAATCCTCGTGCGCCTGGGTGTGCGATTCGCCCAGCACCCGCTCGCAGGCCTCCCACCAGGCCCGCACATGCGGCGCGGCGGCGGGGCCGAAGAAGGTGGTGTAGAAGTCGTCCTTGAGTGCTTCCAGGTCGGTATCGGAGTCCCAGAGCATCTTCAGCGTCGCGTAGTAGCTGATCCAGGTCTGCATGAAGACCTTGCGGCCCTCCTGGCTGATTCCTTTCACGCCCATCTGACGGTACATGGGCACGTTGACGGCCAGGTTGGCCGGCTCGCGTTCGGGGACGAATTTCCCGAGCAGGAACCCGGGGTTGTACTGGTAGATCGTGAGGTGCGGTGTCTGTTCAAGGAACTGTTTCTCGATTTCCACCGTCTGACGCCGCCGCCAGAGCTTGGTGTCGTTGGCGTGCAGAATATCGCTGGTGATCGGCGCATGATGCACCCGGACATTGGGCGGGATGTTCACGCCCTGGGGCGGCATCTCGCGCAGGGAATAGGCCATGACCGACACCCATTTGTCGGGGAACCGGCGCGCCAGGCGCGCCGCGAACCGGTAGTACTCTTCGCTCTGGGTGACCCGCTGTCGGCCGTAATGCGGCAGGCGCAAGTTCAGCGACTGGGCCTGGCATTTCTCGCAATAGCAGTAGGGCATGCCGTCGGGCGGGCTGATGCCGATGCCGTTTCGTTCCGGGTTCTCCGCGAAATGTTTCTCAACATTGCGCGCGTACTCCTCGAACATCTCCTCATTGGACAGGCATAGCATGGTGTGGCGGGGGCCGCGTCGTCCCTGCCGTCGCACACCGTCCTCCCCCTGCGCGAACCATTCGGGATGCTTCTCGAAGTATTTGTCGGGCGGCAGGAACCCGGCCAGGAAACCGTCCCCGACAGTCGGGTACATCCCGTCGCTGAAACGCATCTTCTGTCCCCAGTCATCGAACAGACTCCGTTCTTCACGACTGCAGTGCACCCAGCCCGACAGCCAGATGCTTCGCACGGCGAAATCGGGACGGCTTTCGATGTTGAGCCGCGGCACGGTAACGGTTTTCCGCTCCGGCACGATCTCGCCCCACTCGCCGGGGAAGTACCAGCGGCAGCCCAGTTCCTCCAGCAGCGCGTAGGCGGCGAAGAGCGTGCCGTTGTATGGCCCGTTGTTGTTGCCCGCCACAAGCAGCGTGTTCGCGTCGAGCGACCGCAGAACGAAGCCTTCTTCCTCGAAGGCATCGGCGTGGATGGCCTGGTTGAACCCCACGGGCACGTTTTGCCCCTTCGCCGCCGCCGTGTGGCCGACATGCACCCGGCCGGGCGGCAGGCCGTCGGGCAACGGTTGGCCCTCGACCACGAGCGGCAGTTCCGCCCCGCTCATTTTCTTAACATAGGTCTGAATCGCCTCCGCCGCCCGCAGCGATTTCGGCGATTCCGCCTCCACGATCAACGCCGCGTTAGGCTTGCCCTCCGCTACCAGTGTCACACCGCGCGTTTCCGCTGACGACGGCAGTGGGACGGACAGCGCAAAAGCCACAGGCAGAATGCAGACCAACCGCGAAAAATTCTTCCATTGTTCAGCCATAACGAATCTCCTCCTTTGTTTTGGATCGTGCCCATAATGACTCAGGTTAATTCATTGGTACCGGTTCGAGCAGCAACACGTGGACCTCGTGCGGGGCGGTGGTCCACTCGAAGCCGGCCGCCGGCGTGACGGTCGTGCCGGGCGCGACGGCCGGGCCCAACAGGGAAGAGACCCGGTACGTCTGGCCTTCGGTATGCGCGATCGAGAC
>JAGYMT010000209.1 GCA_018400335.1 Kiritimatiellia bacterium
CATGCCTTTGGCTTGGTAAACTTGATAAATTTAGTCAAACATTTCGCGAATAAGGAGCTAACAACCAAGGAGACGCCATGCAGAAGATGGATTATGATTCCGCAACGCAAACTCATTTAATGCGGTTCGAGGGCAAGCTCACGGGGCCGCTTTGCCAGCAGCTCGCAGGCGAGGTTGATGACGCGATCAAGAAGGCGCTGGCGGAGAACCCGGGCGCAAAGATCGCCTTCGACCTCGGCAAGGTTGATTTCGTGGCCTCGGCATTCCTCCGAATCTGCCTCACCACGGCCAGACAGCTGCCGAACGGCTCGTTTCGCATAGCCAGCTGTAAGCCCGAGATCAAGAGAATATTCTCGATAGCCGGGATGGATAAGGTTATTGATATCGTGTGACGGAAGGCAAAGGAGAGGCTATGAAACAGAGAAATATCTTTATAACCGAACAGGACAAGAAGAGGCTTGAGGAACTCCTGGCCGTGGCCGATGATTTCGGCGGCAACGGACGAAAAGACCTCTCGCTGCTGGCCGGCGAGCTTGAACGCGCGAGCGTTGTTCCGTCAAAGGAAATTCCGCCCGACGTGGTGACGATGAATTCCAAGGTACGGCTGAAGGATATGAAGTCTTCCGAGGAGATGACCTATTCCGTGGTCTTCCCCAAGGATGCCGATTTCTCCGCCGGCGCGATATCGGTTCTTGCGCCCATAGGCACCGCGATCCTGGGCTACTCGAAGGGAGCGGTTATAGAATGGCCCGTTCCCGACGGCATGCGCCATATCAGGATCGAGGAAGTGATCTACCAGCCGGAGGCGGATGGAGATTTTAACCTGTAGCAGCCCCGGGCTATCACTCGTAGCGATACCCGGCGCCGTGAACGGTGCTGATGATCGCCGGCTTTGCCGGGTTCTTCTCCACCCTCTTCCGAAGCTGCGATATCTGCTGATCAAGCGCCCTGCTGTTCGGCATGTAGTTCGCGCTCCAGCAGGCATCCATCAATTCGTCGCGCGTCACCACGCGGCCCCGGTTGGAATTCAGGAAGCACAGTATCTTCATGTCGCGCGGGCTCACGTCAATCGGGCTCCGATTGCGATACACGCGGAGCTCATCGGGGACAACAGTGAGATCCTTCATCTGGAAAGATTCCTGTTCCCTCCGACCTTCAGACGGGGCGGAACGGCGCATGATGGCGCGAATGCGCGCCGCGACTTCCTTCATCCCGAACGGCTTGATGATATAGTCGTCCGCGCCCATTTCCAGGCCGACGACCTTGTCTATCTCCTCGCTCTTCGCGCTGATGAAGAGGATGGGCGTTCTGCGCTTGTCGCGCCTGATCTCGCGGCAAACATCATACCCGCTCACGCCCGGCATCATGACGTCAAGACACACCAGATCGGGCCGGCATTCGACGTAGCGCGCAAGCGCATCGCGCCCGTCGGCGGCGCCGACAACTTCATAGCCCTCACGCGCAAGCAGCTCAATCAGTCCGTCCCGCGTGAGCGGGTCATCTTCAGCCACGAGTATCTTCATCGCCTGCCTCCCCTTTGTTCTCATCAACGCTCTCCACGCGAAACGTCATCTTAAAACGCGCGCCGCGCTCCGAAGCCTCAATCACCAGGTCGCCCCCGTGCAGTCTGGCCAGGTCCCGCGCGATGGAAAGTCCTATCCCGCTGCCGGACGCGCCCTCGGTCACGCGGTCGTCGAGCCGCACAAACGGTTTAAAGACGTCCTCCCTGCGTCTGGCGGGAATGCCCGGCCCATCGTCCTCCGCGACTATCTCAACCAGATCACCCGTCAATGACGATGCAATGGTAACGCAGGCGCCGGCGCCGGCATACTTCTCGGCATTACCGAGCAGGTTGCCGAGAACCTGCTCCACCACGTCCCTGTCGAAACGGAGCCTCGCCCCGCAGTCCAAATCCGACAATATCCTCATATTCTTGCGATCGAAGGCCGGCCGGAAATGCTCGACGACGCGCCGGACGGTTGTGTCGACCACCCCGATCGAGCGGCTCAGCCGCAGGGTGTTGCGCTGCTGCCGCGCGAATGCCAGCACGTTGTTGATCATGCGGCCCAGCCTGTTGCTCTCGGCGGTGACGATATCCGCGAATCTGGACGCGTCCCTGTCATCAGGGGCAAGCATGTCTCTCAGCAGCTCGGTATAGATGCAGATGTTCGTCAATGGGGTCTTCAGTTCATGCGAGACCTGGTTGACGAACGATACGCGCCGGGCGGACTCCCGGATGGCGCGCCGGTGTTCCCTGTATATATAGGCGACACCAATTGCCATGGCGATGACGACCGAGCAGAAGACCATGATCATCCCCCACCCTCCCGGGGTGATAAGGCCTGAGTCAATCGGCGATTCGAAAGCGGAAAGCTGCCACGCGGAAAAGGGCGGCGAGAGAGCAAGTGTCGCCGCCGCGTGTTGTCCCTCCGGCGGGTCGTAGCCGCCCCACTGGTAGAGCGCCTCGCCCCTGGGCCCGCTCATAACGCAGTGTTCGACCACGGATGACCGCGAGGAATCGCCGCGAGCCGGCGATCCCGGCAGCGCGGCAATTGCCTCCGCGAGCAGGGCATACCGGTCAACTTCAGCTCCGACGACCGTCCCGCAAGACATGAGCTCCCAGAAAATGAAATGAACACCGTCCTCCAGGAACCAAGTGTGCCATCCGTGCGATCCGGCGGAAGCCTCGCCCTCATCTCCCACGAACCGCTCACCCGATTTCCAGGTGGCGGCGGACCGCGCCAGAAACCGGCTCTCGTTAGCGGTGAGCGAATCCGATCCGGGCTCGGGGTAGACCAGCTCGCCGGTTGCCGTGACGATAAAAAGCTGCTTGACGAACCTGTTGGCCCGCGCCTGGCCGCGCAGGAAGTCCGTTGTCACGTCCCGCCCCACGGTTTGAAAAACGCCAAGCAAATCTCGCTCCACGCGCTGCGCCACCGCGCGGAGATCGGCGTCCCGCTCCTCCAGCCTGAGCAGCGCAGCATCACGCAGGCGGTTCTCAAAACGGGCACGCTCAAGCCGGACCGAGCGCAATCCCAGCCAGCCCATGGCTATGGCGGGAACGATCAGCATAAGCACCAGGATTGCGCTCAGTTTCCGGCTCATGACTACTTCGCCTGCTGTGATTCTATCGAATACTGCATGTCGCGCATCTCTTTCCTTTTCGCATTCCAGCGCGGTGTGTCAAGATCTTCGGCATCCTTGACGTTCTGCTCCGCGTAGCCGCGCAGCTTATCGGACTCCAGCACCTCGGCCTGTTTGTTCAGGTACTCGGTGTTATCCTCCAGGGTTTGGCGGGCTTCTTCAACCTTGCCCTCGTCCCGCAGGAGTACCGCCCTGACGCTTGCCTCGGCGCCTATCTGCATAACGGCCTCAGCCATCACTTCCTTTTTGACGTTCTTCTCAACCTCCGCCCCGGAAGCCGTGAACCGGGCACTGGCCGTCCCCGCGATCTCGCTCCGGCTGCTCGTTTCCAGATCATGATACGTGGCGGTGACACTGGCGACGCTTATGCTCTCCTCCGCCTTGCCCGCGGGCACCTCCATCTCGATCATCACGTACCGCTCCTGGCCTGACAGCACCCTGTTGAGCGAAGCGATGATCGTCCTTCCCGAAACCTCGGCAGGCCGGCCCAGCACGCGTATCGGGCGCACGGGCTCCGAACACTCGATTCGGATTTCAACATCCTTCGCGACCACCGAAGTAGCTTCCCCGAATTCACGGTCGAATATCGCCACCAGATCGTCCGCGTGCTCCACGAACGCATGGTTGCCGTCGCTCTCGCGCGCGAGTCGGACCATCAGGTCCTCATTGAACCCGAGCCCGAGCCCGATGGTGCTCACCGCGATACCTTCCTTCATTATATCCTCATCCCTCAGCCGGTCCAGCACGGAAAGCGCGGCGGCCCTGGCCTGTCTGATCTTCTCGCCGCCCATTGAGCCGGACTTATCTATAACCAGCGCCATGTTAACCGGCGCGCGCACACTTTTCTCCGGCTGCGCAAGTCCGGTCAAGCCCACCTTCAAATACACCTTCTGCGATTCACCGGCCTTCAGAACCGGATTTGCCAGCGAGACATCAAGCGACACCTGGTGCGCGCCCGCTCCCAACGCCGCGGCGGATACCAGCCACATGGCAAGATATTTTACTCCTGTTTTCATCACTATCCCTTTCCTATTGGTGAACACTACACGATTTCAGCCGGCAACTCCATGCCTTTCTTCCGGCCTCGATAAGCATCGACAAGATCACACCATACTGACCACCTCCTTTCATGCCCGACCGGACCGCTAAATCGTCCGACCTCCCGCGGGCTGATTCCACAACCCGCCCTCTGACCT
>JAGYMT010000021.1 GCA_018400335.1 Kiritimatiellia bacterium
CATCGGCCATAATGCGAATTCCTGAATAACACCGCACCTATGCGCCGAACACAACGCGGGCAGAGCTGCCTTCTTCTCCGCGGGAAGACCGTCAGCCGCTGAGACAATAATGCCGGAAAACTCTTCGAACGAGCTTTCGATCATCTCAAGCCCGGTCCCTCCTCGTTCGAGCAGAAACTCAT
This sequence comes from Kiritimatiellia bacterium, assembly GCA_018400335.1. Next base: position 183 of record JAGYMT010000021.1, read on the forward strand.
CTCTTATGCCGGATTCAGCGTAAGCAGTACAACGGTTTCACCCCCGGCGGAGCTGTCCGACGCGATAACATTCGCGGTGAGGGATCGCCCCTTCAAGGTTATGTCCATGTATGCCGCGTTAGCTTTCACGCACTGAGCAAGCGGCATATCATGAGGAATGACGTCGAGATCCCCTATGAGGAAACGCGCGGCCGAAGTCATGGCCAGGACCTTGAGATCGTCACCCACGAGAATAGCCATCACATTAAGCGCCTCGAGTTTCTCGAACACGACGTTCTTCACACTCTCAAGACGCCGTACGGCGACCTCCTTTTCCTTCCTCAGAACTCTGGTTTCCTGGTGAAGCCGTTCATCAAATTCTCGCGAAATCCGGTCAGCAACTTCTGAAACATCGGTTTTTTTTCATGCCAGATTCCCCAGAGTGCCGGCCACGAACTCCTTGAACGGACGAGATCTTTCAATGCCTTCCGAAGAACCGGAATCGTCCGGACGACTGATTTCAGGCATCTTAAAATCGGCATCCAGCGCGGGCGCGTCATCATCGAGCTCAAAAGTCCTTCCGGCCGAAGCGACGGGAGCCGGCTTGACCGCAGGCTCGTCCGTCTTTCCGTCAGGCGCTTCTTGCGGCTTCGTCCCGCCATCCATGTCAAGATTGATCTTCTTCTCCAGAATGTGCCGGACGCCATCCTCCTCGAGCAGTCTCTGCAAGCCTCCATCAGATACGGCATCGCCGCGCTGCGCCATGATTGCCACAAGCTTCGCCACTTCCTCGGATGTGATGCCGCGCTTGAAACAGATCCCTGAAACGCCCATGCCCTCGAGCATGTGCGCAAGGGATTCGAAAACAGAAGAGCCGGGGTCAAGGAGCAGCACACCGGAACGGACCTTTCCCTTCACGAAGGAGAGAACAAGCTCTCCGGCATCCGAAAGTGCATCCTGAAAGAAGGGCATATGTTCGTTGAGCGTCTTCAGGAACACCGGATGCTCCATGCCGTAGATCCGGCTGTTATTAAAAAGAATGGAAAGAGCCCTGGCAACGGCCGCCGCCTGGCGTACCGCCGTGGAATCCATTGAGCCGGCTTGAGTCTGCATAACGGAATCCCCCAGACAGTTCAGACAAAACACAAAGCACGATCATGCAACCTATCCCGCGATACGTTGCAGACCACCGCGAAGAATCCCGACGCGGTAACCGCGCTGACCAAGCAGAAATGCCGCGCTGCAACTCAGCCGCCCGGTATCGCAGTAGCACACATAGTTGGAAGCAGGGTTCAGTTCTCCCAGGCGGTCGCGCAGCTCGTGCAGGGGCATTGAAATAGCTCCGCTAAGGTGGGAGCGCTGAAAGCCGGAAGATGAACGAACATCCAGCCACTTAGCCCCTCGCTGAACGCTCTCTTTCGCCTCGACGGGCGAAAGCCATTTAAGCATAGGCTCCTTCAGCAGTTCCACGAAATCCCTCTTTGCCAGGCGCATCAGCGTGCCCTTCGTCTTCATACCGACCGTGGCATTGCGCTTTGCGTTGGAGAGCAAAGCCTCCTCTCCAAAAGTCTCTCCTTCTCCAAGCTCCGCAAGCAGTATCGGCTCCGACCCCTGTTCAGCCTGCCGAGTGACCAGCGCCGTGCCGTGGACGATGATATAATAATAATCGCCTTCATCGCCCTGGCGTATAATCGTTGAACCGGCCCTCACCGATACGGCGTCCATCCGCGAGGACATCTCCTTCAGATCCGCCTCATGGATGTTTTTCAGCATGGGCGGGCTGAACCTGCTGAGCATCGCAAAAACATCAATATCTTCCTTGGAAGCGCGAACTCCGCCCTTGAAGACCGCCAGCAATCTGCCTAAAAGCCCCGATTCTCCCGGCTTGCCGGCGTCCTTGCCAGCGGTTTCGCGCATACTTGTCTGGCATATGGTAAGTTGATCCTCGGCGATAAGCTTATCCAGCAGATCCATATCAATCCTGATGACCCCGCAATCCGACTCTGCCGCGGCGGAAACGCCATGAGGCTGCTTGTCGTCCAGAGGATACCTCGCCTCGGGAATACCGGCCTCGATTATCCGTTCCCCGTCGGCACCGCCGTCTCCTGGCGTCAGCTTAACGCTGCCGGAAACCACGTATACGCTCTTTCCGTCCGATTCCCCGGCCTTAAAAACGGGTGATCCGGCGGAAACAGCTTCAACCGAGCAGTGGCCGGCCAGTCTTGCGATGGTGCCATCACTTAGTGACGCCATGGGCTCCAGCCCGGAAAGCAATTCTATCACATTAGAGGAATGCGTTTTTGCCATTATAAAAGCCTATCCTTCCGTTCGACTCAGCGCATATTCGCTAAGCCCGTACATACACCTGATATTGCATCATAAGACAGCCTGCAGAAAAAGCAACACATTTTTACCGCACCAATTCTAGCCAGCTTCGTTGAAAGATTTCAGGTGTTCAGATGTTCAGTGTTCAGGCCGGAAAGCGCATTGGCATTTCCTGAACGCTGAACCCCTGAACACTGAACACATTGACTGATAACATGTTATCACCGTAGAAATTAATTGTTCAACTCATTTAGTCGAACAAACGAAAAATAAGGAGCTAAATCATTTATGAACGGAGGTTGTTGTGTACAGGATACTGAAAGATTGCACGCAGAGGATGGAAAAGGAAGTTGTGGGATTTACCCGCGAATTGGTACAGACCGAAGGCGTGAGCCTGCACGAATCAAGAGTGGCGGACTTGATTGAATCGTTGATGAAGGATGCCGGCTACCACAAGGTTATAAGGGATGAATTCGGGAATGTCGCCGGTATTTTGCGAGGGATGCAATCAAGTCCCGTTTTGCTTTTGAATTGTCACATGGACACTGTTCCTCCGCCTGGAGGCGGAGCCGGTGATTTTTCCGGCGAGATGCGTTCGGGCTCGATCTATGGTCTGGGTGCCGCCGACTGCAAAAGCGGAATCGCGGCGCAGATTTATGCCGGAATAATCCTCAAGAGGAGCCTGCTGCCGATGAAGGGCACGCTGGTGGTTGCCATGACTTCGGCGGAAGAAAACGGTTTGAGCGTCGGATTGCGAGGATTCATGCAGAGCACCCTGCCGTCACTTGCGCTTAAGCCTGATTTTGCGCTCATGGGCGAGCCGACCGGCATGAATCTGTATTACGGGCACGATGGATGGATGGAAGTGAATATCCAGATTGACGGCAAGAATCCGTTTGCTGTTGATGATATGGCGATGCGGGTTGCCAATGATTTCGTTTCCGGCGAGAATCTGGTGATCCGGGACCGCGGCTCGCGGTGTGTGCCGGCCGGGGCCGGCAGGTCGGGAAATGGCGTGAATTACGGTTCAACCCTGCGAGTTGCCTGTCAATTGAGGGAAGGTGAGGATGAGGACGGCACGATTGTCCGGTTGCGCCGCGCGACGGAACAAATGGCCCGAAGCGCCGGTGAAGTATCCGCAACCGTCGCCGTTGCAGAGAGGCGGCAGCGCTTATACACAGGCATCACGCGCACGGTGAAATCAATCGCGCATGCCTGGCAGACCGATCCTTTTGATCCCTTCGTCGAAAGAACCAGGGAAGCGCTGGACGCATGCGGATGCCCGGTGCATCCGGCGCGCTGGCGACTGGGTCGTCTCGGATTGGGAACGGCGGGCGGCGTGCTCGTTCACGAGTTTTCGACTCCGACCGTCGCCTACGGACCGGGTGAGGAGGAGCAGGCACATGCTGTCGGCGAGCATGTGAAGGCCGATGATATTGCACGAACAGCATACGGCACGGCGGCTATAGCGCAAAGTCTGATAGGTGTGCCGGTATGCGGCTGGACATCGGATGAAATATGACAAAATGAATCGAAGAACAAACATACTTGTCTTTAATTGCGGCAGCTCTTCCTTGAAATACGGGATGATTTGCATGCCCGGCGAGCGCGAGCTGGCTGGCGGCGAGGCACAGCGAATCGGTCAACCCACCCTGCTGCCTCCCAGGATTATCCATCGCTGCAACGGGTCGGAGTCAACCCTGCAGGCGCCTATGGAAAATCACGCGGCGGCATTTGAAAAAATCATGGAGTTGCTGAACCGGTGCGGCGCGCCCGCTCCCGACGTCCTTGGGCACCGCCTTGTTCACGGCGGAGGCGTCTTCGGCGAAGCCGCGCGGATAGATCGGGAAAGCCTGAAAACTCTGCTGAAGATAAGGAATATGGCTCCGCTGCACAATCCACCGGCGACCGGGCTAATCAGTTCGATTCTGGAACATCATCCCGGAATGCCTCAGGCGGCAGTGTTTGACACCGGCTTTCATTCCGGGATTCCGGATTATGCCGCCAGCTATGCCTTGCCCGTGGAGCTGACGGATGAGTTGGGGCTGCGCAAATTCGGATTTCACGGAACGAGCCATCGTTATGTTGCGAAGGAGACGGCGCGATTTATCGGAGTGCCCTTGAAAAACTTCACGGGCGTGATCTGCCATTTAGGCAGCGGAGGCGCAAGCCTGTGCGCAGTTGAGAAAGGCTGTTCAGTTGACAACACGATGGGCTATTCGCCGCTCCAGGGATTGGTCATGAGCACCCGCTGCGGCGATCTTGACCCGGCGATCGTTCTGCAACTTATTCATGCCGCGGACGGAGTGACCGCGGATGTTGAAGAACTGCTTAACAGGCAAAGCGGATTGCTCGGAATGTCGGGGGTATCGGGCGATATTCGCGATGCTTTTAAGTCGCTCCAAAAAGAAGGCGGACAGGATGGCAACAAAGCTTTTTGGCACGCCCTGCAGGTTTACCTGTGGCGCATAAAAAAATACCTTGGAGCTTATCTGTTTGTCTTGAAATCCCCCAAGGCCGTTGTCTTCACCGATACCATAGGCGAAACAATGCCCGAAGTGCGGGAGGCGATTTGCGGAGGAATGGAATGTTTCGGATTGAAAATTGACCGGCAGAAAAATGCTGCCGCGGCCAAGTTGCCGGCCGATGTTGCGCAAGCGGATAGTCATCTGCGGATCGTCGCAATGCCGACAAATGAGGAGCTCGCGATTGCCCGCCGAACGTATGAGGTGTTCCGGCGGGACTCCCCGTGACAAACCAATACAACTGAAACGATTGACGAACCTCAAAGAACTTATGCAATGAAAAGAAAAAGTGATGGAATTTTGATTCTCGATGCCATGCCCGGCAAAATCAGGTGGACCCTGTTCTGCGCTGACTCAGCTGAGGCGGAATGCGAGGGCGAGTTCGGAATCGATTGTCCGTGCAAGTTGCGCGATTGTCTGGCCGTTCATTCAAACTCCGGCAGATCGGTCCGTATGATTGCAATTCACACTCCATTCGGTGGACAGCTTTTTAACCGGCCGGTTGTGTTGAACGCGGAACACGAGCGAATGCTCCATGGGCTGACCAATCAGGCGCCTTTGCATGTGCCGTCGGCACTGGCCGCGATAAACGGCTGCCGACGTTTCTTTCCACGCGTCAAGCGCGTCTTGTTTTGTGAGACTGCGTTTTATGCGAACCTGCCGGAGCGCGAAAGCAGTTACGCTCTTTCGAAGTCCGCGCTGGAACACCAAACACTGCGGCGTTACGGTCACCATGGCTTGTATCACGAGGCGGCGGCTCGCAAGGCGGCCGATTTGTTGACTCCTTCAAAACAGCAGAGAGTCCTGTCGTTTTGCGTGGACTTTCGCGCCGAATTGACGGCGGTGGTTGCCGGAAGGCCGCTTATGGTTACCGGCGGATTATCTCCGCTGGAAGGGCTCCCTGGAATGACCATGTGCGGCGATCTTGATCCCAGCATAGTATTGACAATTCATGAAACAAAACGCTGGGGACCCGAGAAGATCAACCGGGTGCTGACCGAATCAAGCGGCTTGTTCGGGCTTGCCGGGGAAAGAATCTCGTTCGCGGAACTGCTGTTAAATCCGCGTTGGAAGGATTCGTTGGCTCGGCGTTTGATTGAGTATCGTTTCATGCTTGCCGCGGGCGCCGGCATTGCCGCCATGGGCGGCGTTGACTTTCTGGCCTTTTCCGGACGATTTGCGGCTGCTGCCGAAGATACGCTGGGGCAACTCATCAAAAGCAATATATCCGGGAAGCGGCCTGAACACACGCCATATGTTCCGACCTGCTGCCTGTTGAAATCCAACGAGCAGATTATGGCGGATTATATCGTTCGATCCGGAATCATGTGCAATGCCACTGAAACGAGTTGATCACACATCCTGAAAACAATCCGTTAGGAGCTGAAGCCCCGTCCCATTCATACAGAATGAAAAACCCGCCTCACGACATGTTCACACTTGTTTAAGTGTGAACAGGAGGCACTTTCTCCGACAACATTAACAGCTGCGGCAAACTACACAAGCCTGTATCGGGGTTCGGAGAGAATTTTGATCAATGCCCGGCTGAAATCATCGGAAGGAGTTGTTATGCGCCAAAGCTTTTTTTCCAGTGACACAAATCCGCGCTTCTGCAATTTTATAAGATGCCTTCTCAGAGCAGGCCGGGAAATCCGGGACTGAAACACAAGATGCTTACAACTGAGCCGACCCTTGAATATCAGGGCACGGCATATTGTTATTCTGCGAGGATGTGTAAAAGCCGTTGCTTGCCGACAAAGCACATCCAACGGACTTCTGTTATGTGTGAATACCTTGCTTATCGCGACTGTAAGCTGCCTCGTCCAGGAAATTGACTCGTTGGGAGAAACCGAATAAAAGATCGAGGTACCCTCTCTGCATGATGCAAGAATGCCCCGTGCATTTAAAGCGCGCAGAGAAATGCTCGCCATTGGAACACTTATGTCATGGCGAGTCGCAACTTCGGAAACACTCCGACCTGGATTCTTTATGAGATCTCGCACAATCTCCAATCGCGTTCGATCGGCCAGAGTGCGACAAGTGCGCCATAAAGTAGGATGAAGTCCGCCCTCGCTCATGTTCACACTTAAACAAGTGTGGACATAAATGTCAACGTGAAACATCCGCCACTCTTTTGCAAGTGGCTTGCTTATCATTTCCACACTTAAACAAGTGTGAAAACCTGCTTTTCTTTCCAGAACGGATTGAGACCGCGACACACAGGCTGTTCAGTTCTCCGAAACACCAGCTCAGATTATTCACTCGCAGACAGTCTGCGCCACAAAGTCAGAACGACGGACTTGATCCGCCAGCGGATTTATTGTACTAACATACTGATATGACATACCAGCGGACAATCCAGTTGAGCACCGGCGGCCATGGCTCGATCCATGATATAACGGATAAGGTCACGGAGATTGTGAAAGATTCGGGTGTCGTTACCGGACTGGTGAATATCTTCAATGTCGGCAGCACGGCGATAGTCGGAACGATCGAGTTCGAGCCGGGCCTCGAAAAGGATATTTCATCCTGCCTCGACCGCCTGATCCCGCCAAGCCGCGACTACGGCCACGAACAGAGATGGCACGACGGCAACGGGCACTCGCACCTGCAGGCAACGCTCATGGGCCCGTCGCTCACCTTGCCGGTCGCGGACGGACAGCCCGCGCTGGGCACTTGGCAACAGATATTCCATCTGGAGTGCGACGTGAAACCGCGCGCACGCGAGATCGTGGTGACGGTGCAGGGAGAAAGTCGGTGACGGGCAATGACATCGCGGAGCACTGCGCCGAAATCGAGCGCTCCAACCAGCGCGGCGGACGCAATCTCTCCATTGTTGACCTGATCGAAGCCGGAACACTCAGCGCGGACGCTGCCGCCTACTCGCTCGCTGCGATAGGCGCCGGCGCTTCGTTCATGGTCGGCGCGCTGCCGGGCGGCGCCGGGAAGACCACGGTCATGGGCGCGCTGCTCAACATGGTTCCGAACGATGTTCCGCTTGCGACGGCCGACGGCGCGTCGGCAATCAAACGCGGCCTGGCCGGGACCGGCAGACGCTGCTGGATCTGCCACGAGATAGGAGCGGGCGACTATTACGCCTACCTCTGGGGCGAACCCTTGCGGCAATATTTCAAATTGCCCTCCGCGGGCCACATGCTGGCAACTAACCTGCACGCGGACTTCTACGAACAGGCGCGCGATCAGGTGACAGTTGAGAACGGCGTTCCGGAAGAGCATTTCAGGCGCATCAACCTCATTTACTTCCTCGATGTCCGGAGAAGAGGTGGACTTGTCCAGAGACAGGTGAACGCGATATGGGAAAGCGATGGGATCGGCGGACACCGACAGGTTTTCGGTGCGGGCATCAAGAGCGAGCCGGGCTCAAATTCGGCGCTCGTGTCGGAGAGGGACATGGACTCCGCGCGAAGAATTATCAAGTTGCTGATCGACACCGGCTCGCGCACGATTGAGGAAGTGCGCCTGGAATTGGTTCGGCTGCGTGGCGCGGGTTGATGCAAGACCCGGCGCTAATGAATTGATCTCGAACGTCTGTCGGCAAGTGCTTCGCGCATTTTCAGGGCCTCAAGCCATTCGTGGCATTCACGGTGAATGCCGCCCATCCCTCCTAATGCGTGCGGACAGGCAACCCAACATAATTACCACTATTTCGAACAGGTGGTGACGCGATCCCTGGAATCCCTCAGCGCCAGTCCGAGACAGCCGGCGAGCAGCAGCGTGCCGCCGAAATTGACGAAGGCGTAGTAGTGAAGAGCCAGTCCCTTCACGAAGAAGCTGGCATACATGCTCCACGCAACACCCAGCAGTCCGCCGATGAACACGCCCCTGCTTGAAAGGCGCAACCCCCTAATCCAGCCGAGCACGAAGAGCGCGAGGATCGGGCTTCCGAGAGCATTGACGATCTTATTGGACACCTCGAATATTGTTCCGAACCGGCGGACGACAACCGTCATCAGCACAGCGAGCAAAAGCAGCAGAATCGTCACCTGCCTCACGAGCCTCACTACAGCCGCATCCGGCGCGCCGACACCCGGGCGGGACACGAAATCCGTGATGACCGAAGTGGCGCAGGAGTGCATCGCCGAATCGAGGCTTGACATTACCGATGCAAACAAGCCGGCGACTATCAAGCCGACGACGCCGTTTGGAAGCGACGCTATGAATTGTCCCAGGAACTTTCCGGTTCCGCGCGCTCCGGCCGCGGGCATCATCTGATCTCCCACAGCCAGCCCGAGAAATGTCAAGGCCACCAACGCGATGGCGAGCAGTACGATATTCAAGGCGAAGCCTATCTGGGCGTCGCGAAGCGATCTGGCGGCGAAATATCGCTGAACCACCACCTGATCAACCCCATACCTCGTGAGAAAGACTACAGTGCCCCCTATCATACAGCTCCAGAAAGACATACGCAGAAAAGGATCGAGGCTCCACATGCTCTCATCGTAGGGAACGAAAGGCCGCAGCCGCCCCGCGTCAACCGCGTGCTGCAAGATGCCGGCCGCATCCTGATTCCGAACGACAAGAAAAAGGGCCGTAATGATACCAGCACTTATTACAAGAAACTGGAGAACGTCGGTTTTTATGATCGCCCTGAGCCCGCCCGCCGCGGTGTAGATGACGCTGGCAAGCGAACAAATCAGGACGATCAACCAGAATGACAATCCCGTTGCCGCGCCGATAACCGCGCCCGCGGCATAAAGAACAATGCACATCCAGGCGACCCGCCACAGGATGAACACCGCCGCTGTCAACCGGCGCACGCGCGAATCGAATCTGCGCTCCATGAACTCATAGGCGCTCACGGGCTGGAACCTGTGGTAGAAAGGTATGATCGCGAAGCAGGTAATCGCGCCCGCGAGAACGAGCGCCGGGAACACCAGCCATACGTAGAGCCCGTGCCTGAGCGCCTCCTCGGGAAAAGCCGTGAAATTTACTACGCTGAAAGCAGTGGCCATCACCGACAGCCCCATCGGCCACCATTTCACCGACCGGCCCGCAATGGAAAAATCCTCGAACCCGCGCCGACGCGCCTTGAACAGCAGGCCTGCGGCCATTGTGGCCAGAAGGTAGCCGATCAATATGATGTAGTCCAGTGTGCTCATAGCGCCAAATCAGAAGCATCTCGGCGATTGAGAACGTTACGCTCCGCAACGATTAATGATCGTACCCATTAAGAAACGTCCCCAATGAGCCCCACTGGCAAGCTGTTCAGGCTTGCCGAAACAGATAACTGAACCGTCCTCGCGGAGCCGCGTCGCCGTTGACATAGAAATCCATCACGTCGCCTTCCGCCTGCATATTATCCGACCACTTGAATTCAAAGCTCAGCGGCTTGCTCCGATCCTTCAAGCCCAGGGCAGTCAGCGGGATCGCCAAGTGCAGCCGGTTGCCCTCCGCCCGGTATGACACATGGGCAGTTTCCCGCCAGTTCCAGCCGCCGGACGATCCCTCCAGCAGCGTCGTCCCGGCATCAACGATCTTCCGGTTAACGACGTAGTTGAATCCTTTCCAGCCGGTGGACGGATTGCCGTCGCTATTGATAAACAGCAGCATCCAGTTCCGGTCGGTATGCGGCGTGAGCGGCTTCACCGTCTGGGCATAAAAATACACGCAGCCCTTATCCGCCGCCACTTTCAGCACTTGGAATTCATTGCGGCCTGTGCGATTTACATAGCGCCCAGCGCCGTCATATCCGGCATGATCCCGCGGCGCGGCATCGCCCGTATATTCCCGGTATTCGGGCGCGACCTGCGCCCACTGATCCATGGGCCCTTCCATCGCAATCGTCCACTGGCGGTCGGCCGCGTGCGGCGCGGCAACCCCCTTGTATCTCCGGATGAAATCGCAGAGCTGGATGTAGTAGCTGTCCCCATACCCGCCCCTCATCGGCTCGATGTCACGGCTGTATTCCTCGCTAAACTCATCCCTGAACAGGATATCGTGTTTTTGTTCGAACGCCTCCCGTCCGAACCGTTGCGCGATCCACTCGTTGAACTGCGTCACCAGCACCAGCGGCGGGTCCTCCGTCAAAGCCCGTTGCCACTGCTCCGCGAAGCAGAACCCGTGCTTAACCGCATCCGGACGTTGATCGCGCGCGCCGGCGTGCCAGCTCCGACCCGCCACCGGTTCGCCAAACCAGCCCTCGCTCATGGAGTACATCGGAACACTCACTGAAACCGAAACCGCCTCTTTTTGTCCAACGGCATTGTGAGCGACAACCTGCGGATATTCCTGGCACCAGGGCCACTCGTTTGGTCCCTGGGGATTCCACCAGATCGGCTTACGGCAGGTGAAGAAGCTGCGCATTTCATCCGATGCGGCCAAAGCCGGATCAGCGACAATCAGCGGCTTCCCGTCCCAACGAAACCACAAGTCGGAAAACAAGCCCGATTTATAAAGATCTGTATACACCTCGTTGAATGAAGGCCCGCCGTTCTGGCCGGGCCGGCAGTAGAACGCGATTGCAGGCGCCGCAAAACCCTGCCCGCGCAGCTCGCGCAAAATCGCGAACAGCTGCATATAAATGGCCTTGTAGGTGTAGTTATTGGTCACATCGAAGAAGAGCACGTCCACCTGCGCATCGATCAGCATCTGCATGTGCCGGCGCATCACCCACTCGTCGCTGGACAGATAATATCCGAACAGGGGCTCCCCCCAGTGATGGAACACCTCGGCCGGTCCCCACAGCGGGCAGGTCGGCCGCGTCATGGCATCGGGGTGATCGCCCAGTATTTTCGTAATGTCCCATGGGCCGATGGTGCCATGCTGGCCAAGCCACAAATAGTAGAACATCCCCACATAGCGCCCGGCCCTCGGACCTCCGGCCTTGTCGTGCGCAATCAGCGTTCGGCCCAAATCATCGGTGGCATTGAGATTCATGTTATTCTCCTAGCGAGTCGTAATAATAGTGCCCGCCGGGGGGATGTCGCCCCAGACAATAGTTGCCCACGCCCCCCGTTCGCGGGGTAACTCGTATCTGCAAGGCCATTGGTGACAGACGTCGCGCCCGTCCATGAATAACAGACGCGGACATGCATCCACCGGAATCGGGGTAGACGAGCGTTTGTCCTCCTCCGACGGATCTCTGACATGGTTGGCATCGTGCAGAATCCGAAAGAACATGTCAAGCGCAAGAAAGCCCTGC
>JAGYMT010000210.1 GCA_018400335.1 Kiritimatiellia bacterium
CGTCAAGCCCGGCCTCTTCCTCATGGACGAGCCGTTCTCCAACCTTGATGCCGCGCTGCGGGTCGCCATGCGAACGGAGCTGAAGACCATTCACCGCGACGCGCAGGCAACAACCGTGTTCGTGACTCACGACCAGGCCGAGGCAATGAGCATGGCGGACAGGATAGCCGTGATGAAGGACGGCGCCATCGTGCAGATAGGCACGCCGGACGACATCTACCACAAATGCGCGAACATTTTCATTGCCGGGTTCATCGGAGCGCCCCCGATGAATTTCTTCGAAGTCAGTGTGCGCCGGACCGGGGAGCAAGTGGTTCTTTCGCATCCTCGTTTTGAACTGTCCATGCCCCGCGCCTCCCGCCCGGAGCTCGCCGCGCATGACGGCGCCAAGGTAATACTGGGCGTCCGCCCCGAGGATATCATTCCGGGCTTGGCGGGAAAAGCTTTGTTCTCCGAGCAGGTGTTGGTCGTCGAGCCGCAGGGATCGCACCAGGTCGTCTCGGTGAAGCTCGAAGGGGAGATCATCAAGACGGTTCTGCCGCCGTCGCCCACGCTGAAGCCGGGCGAGGCATTCCGCGCCGACTTCAGGCGGGACAAGCTGCATCTCTTCGACCCGCGTTCCACGCTGGCGTTGTCAGAACAGGTAGGCCGTGTTCAGGAACAGAAATAAGTGACTGGACTTTGCGTCCACTATGGTCCTGACGAGATCATCATCATTCTCGATATCCCAGCCGAGGGCTCTGCCGCTTCCAAACGCATAGCTCAAGCCGATGTTCATGGTTATGCGCTCCTGCTCGACGCCCACGCTCGCGGTGAGCCCGTACAGGTCAATCTGGGCGGGATAATCGGCGTGCTCAACATCGGGATCAGGCGCCGATGAAAAGCTTGTAAAGAAACCGCCGCGCACCGGGTATATACCGCGGACGTAATACTCGCATCCGACGTTCATATCCACCACGGCCGACCGGTGTGTTATGAGAGAATCCTCCTTGCCGCTTTCGAAGACTCCATCAACGCGCGCAAAGCTGGTCGGCAAGTGATAATTCACATCAACCGCCACACCATAGGAATTCGGCTTCATCCACGCCGCGCCGGCGCTGAACTTTGCCGGAAGACGATTATCCGAATTCATGTTTTCCGCATACTCGGCCTCCGACCGGCTCTCGCCCTCGGTTGCGAGCGCATAGTGCCCCTCGAACTTACCGTCGCCCCATATATTAAACGAAGGCGTCTGGCAAGTGAGCCCGAAATGCCAGCGGTCGTCGGGAGTGTACTGCAATCCGAGCAGTGACAACATGCCCACATTTTGATGTTTCAGATTATATGACTGCGACACCTCATAGTTCCCGAGGTACACGCTCTCGAAGTGGGAATAGGTGCGGTACACCCCGAACAGGGAAGCTCCCACCGAGAGCTCCGGCGAAAGCGCGCATCCGAAGGAGGGTCCGACCCAGAGTGTCTGATCGTCAATGTAGAAGTTAAAAAAGTGCTTTTCATCCCAGAAGGCAACGATCTCGGAAATAAGGGTCTTATTGGGAACGAACACCGAGAAGGCGACCGCGGAATTCGAGCCAAGCGCTATGACGGTTCCCATGCTCGATGGAATCGTCATGAATGAGTCCGTGGACAGATCCTCGCCCGGGTACAGCGAATCGCTCTCCCCGTACCTGTCGAAGCCGTACAGGCTGGCCGATACGGAAACGCTGTTGTTGCGCACCCTTGCGAGCCCGGCGGGGTTGTAGAAACACGCATCGAGCGATTCCGCGATGGCACAGGCCGCCCCGCCCATGCCCGAGGCCCTGTCGCCGACATTATACTCCTGATAATTAGCCTCGTTGGCCGGCGCCGTGGCCGCAAGAAGAAGCCAAATCGCCGCAAAAGCCGCAGTCCCCGCCGCGCAACCGGAATAAGCAATTCTTCTCATCTCCTGTTCCTCTCACGATTTTTTTATCGCAGTTTTCGTCAGCCGGGATAATATCATCTTGATGAAAAATGTCATTCTCAAAAAAGCGGCCGGCGCGGCTGCCCGCGCATGTCAGTTGCGAAGGGCGTTTCTATTGCGTGTTTGTTTTGGATTCATGCTACTATTATTGGCGCTCTTCTTTTTGTCGCCGGCCCCGGCATCGGGCGACGATTCCCTTAATTCCACCCCGGAGCACGGCACGGCGCGGCCCGTGATCATTGACTACTATTTCGAACAGGGGTGCGAGGACTGCCGGCGTGTTAACGACATCGTCCTCCCCGCGCTCGAAGCCGGGTACTCCGGCTTCTATGAGCTCAACCGCCTCGATCTCGGGATCGAAACCAATTACCTCCGGCTGGTGCGTGTGATGGACAGACTGGGCAGCGGAAGGAACGAGCATGTCTTCATTTCCCTCGACAATTCCATCCTGCTGGAGGGCTACCCTGAGATCGCCGCGCGCCTGCTTGACGCCATGTCCGAACGCCTGTCAATTATCGAGAATGAGCGGGCGCGGGACGACGAATTGCTGGGCGGCACGGCAGACCAGGCGCGGGAATTGATAGCCGCGCGCGCCGGCGCCTTTACCCTCGCGGGAGTGATCGCCGCGGGGCTGATTGACGGCATCAATCCGTGCGCCATGTCCACGCTCGTGTTCTTCGTGAGCCTTCTCTCCGTAAGCCGCATACGCGGAAGGATGCTGCTTATCGCCGGCGCCGCCTTCTGTCTCGCCTGCTTCCTCACCTACTTCGCTATCGGGTTCGGACTTCTCATGGCGCTGCACTTGTTCTGGCTTTTCCCGACGATCCGGACCGCGCTCAATCTGCTGATGGTGCTCGCGCTGCTCGTACTGGCCGCGTTCTCATTCCGCGACGCCGTCCGCTATCAGGCGAGCGGCGATCCCTCCGACATCGCCCTGCAGATACCGGACGCATGGAAGAGGCGGGTTCATGCCCTAATGCGCGACCGGATGCGTTCCGGGCACATCGCCCTTGCAGGTTTCTCGATAGGCGCGGCGGTGACGGCCGTCGAGTCAGTCTGCACCGGCCAGGTCTACGTGCCGACCCTCGTCTTCATAGTCAAGAGCGGTGCCGATGCCTGGCGCGGCATCCTTTACCTGCTGCTGTACAATTTCCTCTTCGTTCTGCCTCTCGTCATCATCTTCATCGTCACCTACCAGGGGTTGAAATTCCAGAAGCTGCTGGATTGGAGCAGGCGCAATGTGATCGGAAGCAAGATACTGCTCGGTGTTTTCTTTCTCATGATGGCGGGCCTGATACTCGTTCTTTAACGGAATGCGTTGCAAATACGCATCGGGCATGATAGATTTTCGGGCAATTAATGGAGGTATGTTATGAACGAATCTTTGAGGCTTATGGATGAGACCAGGAACGGTGTCACGGTGGTGCACGTAATGAGCGAGTGGCTGATTGACCCTAAGCTGGCCGACACCCTCACATTGAAGCTGTGCGGCCTGCTCGATGGCGGCGCGAACCCGCTCGTGGTTGACCTCGGCGGCGTCACCCGCCTGACAAGCATTTTCTTCCGGTCGTTCATCATGGCCGGCAAGGAGGCTGGAAAGAAAAAGGCACGCATGGCCTTCTGCAACGTGTCGCCGACCATCAAGGAGGGATTCAAGATCGTGGGGCTGGACAAGATGTTCAAGCTGTTCGACACGGAGCAGGAAGCGCTGAGAGAGCTCGGCTCCAGCAGGCAGATTTGAGCTCCGGCAGGCGACGGACCATGAAGACGAGAAAGAAAGCAGGGCGCGCCCTGGTCCTCGTCAGCGGCGGGATGGATTCCGTAACCGCGCTTTACGATACGGCTCGCACACACGAGGCGGCCGGGGGCCTGAGCTTCGAATACGGCGCCCGGCATAATCACAGGGAGATCCCGTTCGCGGCTGAACATTGCGCCGCCCTCGGCATTCGCCACTTCGTAATCAACCTCCAATTCATCAACAATCTCTTCAACTCCGCGCTGCTGAAGTCGGGCGGCCAGGTGCCGGACGGCCCTTATGACCCGGAGACGATGCGGCAGACCGTCGTCCCTTTCAGGAACGGCATCATGATTTCCATAGGCACCGGGCTGGCGGAGAGCATCGGAGCGGAGCGCCTCGTTATCGCCGCGCACTCAGGCGACCACGCGATATACCCGGACTGCCGCGAGAAGTTCATGGCCGCCATCGGCGGGGCAATGAAGCTGGGCACCTACGCGCGGATCGAGCTGGTGCGGCCATACATTAAGATGACAAAAGCGCAGATCGCCGGGCGCGGACGCAGGCTGGGCGTGGATTTCGCGCGCACCTGGTCCTGCTATAAAGGCGGCAGGATTCATTGCGGAAGATGCGGCACTTGCA
>JAGYMT010000211.1 GCA_018400335.1 Kiritimatiellia bacterium
GACATTCCGGTCGGGCCGGGCCGCGGCTCCGGCGCGGGCAGCCTCGTTTCCTTCGCGATCGGCATCACGGGCTTCGACCCGCTCCGTTATAATCTCGTGTTCGAGCGCTTTCTTAATCCCGAGCGAGTGAGTCCGCCCGATTTCGATATTGACTTCTGCCAGTTCCGGCGCGGAGAGGTGATCGAGTACGTGAGGAATAAGTACGGCCGCGAGAACGTGGCCCAGATTATCACTTTCGGATCGCTCGGCGCTAAGACGGTCATCCGCGACGTCGGACGCGTCCTCGAGGTGCCCCTGCCCGAATGCGACAGGCTCGCCAAGATGGTGCCGCCCGATCCCAAGATGACTCTCGAAAAGGCGATGGCCGATAACCCGGAGCTGAAGAAGGTCTGCGCGAGCGATCCCAACGCGAAGAAGATCATGCAACACGCGCTCGTGCTCGAGGGACTCTTCCGGCACGCCGGCACTCACGCCGCCGGCGTGGTGTTCGGCGGCAAGCCGCTCGAGAATATCCTCCCGCTTACGAAGGATAAGAACGGGGAGGTGATCACCCAGTACAGCAAGGATCACGTGGACGCACTGGGCTTGCTCAAGGCCGATTTTCTCGGACTGAAAACCCTCACCGTGATTGACGAGGCCGTGAAGCTGGTGGCTAAGACCAGGGGCGTTGTGATCGATATTAACGATATTCCAATGGATGACGAGGCGACGCTGGAGCTGCTTAATCTCGGCAATACCGTGGGCGTGTTCCAGTTGGAAAGCAAGGGCATGCGCGATCTCGTCCGGCGCATCGGTATTGACAGGATCGAGGACTTGATCGCGATGATTGCCCTCTTCCGGCCCGGCCCGATGAATATGCTGGACGACTACGTGAACAGAAAGTCCGGTAAGGTCAAGATAGCCTGGGACCATCCGCTGCTCGAGCCGGTCCTCGCGGAAACATACGGCGTGATGCTCTACCAGGAGCAGGTCCAGCAGGCTTCCCACGTGCTGGCGGGCTACACTCTGGGCCAGGGCGATATCCTCCGCCGCGCCATGGGCAAGAAGAAGCCCGCGGAGATGGAGAAACAACGAAAGTTTTTCATCGAGGGCTGCAAAAAGAAGAACAACATCCCGGCTTCGAAGGCGGAGAAGATTTTCGACAATATCGCCAAGTTCGCGGGCTACGGGTTCAATAAGTCGCACAGCACCGGCTATGCCATTATCGCGTGGCAGACCGCGTGGCTGAAGGCCCGCTATCCCGAGGAGTTCATGGCGGCGCTGATTTCAAGCGAGATCGGCAACACCGATAAGCTCCCGGTCTTTATGGCCGAGGCCAGAGAGATGGAAATCGAGATCCTGCCGCCGGACGTTAACGCCAGCGGCGTGAGGTTTATCCCACTTGAGGACGCGATACGCTTCGGCCTGGCCGGGATCAAGAACGTGGGCGAGGGCGCCGCGGCGGGATTGGTCGCGGAGCGCGAGAAGAACGGACCTTTCAAGGGACTCGTGGATTTCTGCTCGCGCGTTGATCTTTCGTCGGTCAACCGCAAGTGCCTTGAGACGCTCGTCCGCTGCGGGGCCTTCGATTCCTTCGGACTCCACAGGGCGCGCCTGTTCGAAAACGTCGGCATGTCAATAAGCCGCGGCGAGGCGGCCCAGCGCGATAAGCGGATGGGCCAGCGCACACTGTTCGCGCTGATGGACGATTCCGCTAAAAGCGAGTCCGGCGACGACGAGCTGCCCGATTGCCCTAAGTGGCACGAAAACGAGCTCTTCAACTCCGAAAAGGAGCTGCTCGGCATCTACCTGAGCGGGCATCCCCTGTCCCAATATGAATCTATGCTCAAAAGCTATCGCCTGTCCAGCATAGCCGGCGTTGTTGACCTGCCGAAGGGCACGGCAACACGGGTGGGCGGACTCGTGGCGGAGATACAGAATAAGGTCACGAAGAAAGATAAGTCACCCATGGCCGTGCTGAAGATCGAGGGGCTGGAAGGATATATCGAGGCCGTGGTCTTTCCCGAGGCCTACGCCAGGTATCAGTCCTTGATCACGGAAAATGCAATCCTGATGCTCTGCGGAACAGTGGATAAGGAGGAATCAGGTTCCGAGCATGTCGGTAAGCTGATCGCCTCGGAGATCTATGCGATGGATTCCGCACCGGGCCTGTTCTCGGAGCGCGTGAGTATTCACCTCGCGGCCGCGAATCTGAAAGACGGACAAATGGAAAAGATCAAGGCGCTCATTGAGAGGCATCCCGGCAGGGTTCCTCTGGTTTTCAGGCTCCTGTTCCCGGCGGGCGAGGAGGTGACCGTGAAGGCGGATTCGTCCTGCAGTGTTATGCCTTCAAGGGATCTGATCCACGCGCTCGAACACCTGCTCGGCGAAGACAGCGTCTACGTGGCAGTGAAGAAAGCGCCGCTCCTGAATCCTCAGTCCGGAAGACGATGGAACAACCATTGATCACCAAGCAGTTGAATATCCAATATCCAACAAGGAACTCCCAATATTCATCCCCCGGATTCCTTGGGTATTGGACATTCCGTGTTGGCTGTTGGGCGTTGATGTCTCTCACCCATTTGGTGCGGCGTTCGCAGAGCCGAACTGCCATCGCAACAAAACTGCGGAGCAGTTGAACTGCCGTGTTTCGGTTGTTCACCGCGGGATGAAGAGCTTCTGGCCCTGCTTGAGGAGATCCGGATTCTTCAGGTCGTTCGCGTCAATTACAGCTTGCGGGCTCACCTTGTAGGCGGCAGCGATCTGAGAGAGCGTTTCACCCGCCCGCACCGTGTGTTCGTAGCCGGTTCCCGAAGCGCCTGCCCTGCGGGCTGACGCGCCGGACTTGGCAATGAGCTCCGCCATCCGCGCGCTGAGCTGCTCGATGATGGCTTCCCTGTCCTTCGCCCGGGCCGCATCCAGATCCGCGAGGCGGCGTTCGAGCTCCTCAATCTTGCGGGCCGAAACCCCCGCCTGTCTGTCGGCCGCAGTCAAGGCTTCCCGGAGCTGATCCAGCTCGGCCGCAATCCGTTTGGATTCCATTTCCACGCCTTCAACACGGCCCCGGGCGCGAACGACATCTTCGCGCAAGAGCAGGACGTCCGCCTGCATCCGCGCATCGGTCTCCGCCCGCTTCTGCGTGGTGATGCATCCGCCGGCGGACGCTGCGAGCCCGGCGGCGCAGGCGCAATGGAGAATCATTTTCAATAATCCGTGATAGTGCTTCATCCGTCAAACTGCTCTTTCTATATTAACAGGTTAATGGCGGCCTGCCCCGATTCAATACCTTTCCGATTGCCTCGAACGCCATTCCGCGCACCCGTCCTCCGTCCACGAATTCATCGAAGGCGGCTTCGCCGGACGCCCCTTTTACGGGCCCTTCAACCAGCGCCATGGGCACCGGCTCCGCGGAATGATTGCGCAAGCTGACGGGCGTGCGATGGTCCGTGCCTATAACCAGCCTGTAAGCGCATCGCATTGATGCAAGACCCGCCATGACAGGGCCGACCACTTTGCTGTCGAAAGCCTCGATTGCCTTTATTTTGAGGTCGGCGTCGCCCATGTGGCTGCATTCGTCCGGCGCCTCGATATGGACGAATACGAAATCCTTGTCGCGCAGCGCCTCCAGCGCCGCGGAGGCCTTGCCGGCGTAATTGGTGTCAATGAATCCGGTGGCGCCCGGAACGCGTATGATATCGAGGCCGGCAAGCCTGCCTATTCCGCGTACAAGGTCAACCGCCGTTATCACGGAGCCGGTGAGACCGTGCGACTCGCAGTATGATGGCAGCGAGCAAGCTCTGCCCTGCCCCCACAGCCATATCTGCGTCGCCGCTCCCTTGCCCGCCTTCCGCCTGGCGATGTTCACGGGATGTTCCGCGAGAATTGCTCTTGATTCTTCCATCAGCCGCAGAACCTCATCCTGCCCGCAGCCTGCGGGAAGATGAGAGGCGACCGGCTGCCCGAGCACGTCGTGCGGAGGTGTTGTTACGATATCGGACGAACCCCCGCGCCAGATCAGCAGGTGACGGTAACCCGTGCCGGACACGAAACGCATTTTCTCGCTGCCGAGCCGCTTCTGCAGTTCCTCTATCATCGGCCGCGCTTCTTCCGTGGTTATGTGTCCGGAGGAATGGTCCATTATCAGGCCGTCAGCGGTCGTGATCAGGTTGCAGCGGAATGCCACCTCGTCCGGCGCCATCTCTATTCCCATGCCCGCGGCCTCTATCGGAGCTCGGCCGGTGTAATGCAGCCTCGGATCAAAACCCATCATGCTGAGAATCGCGACGTCGCTTCCCGGCTGCATGCCGTCGGGAACGGTCCGGACCA
>JAGYMT010000212.1 GCA_018400335.1 Kiritimatiellia bacterium
TTGTCGAGGAAACGGACGCAGATCTTTTTGCCCTGCTGGAGCGCAGGACCTCAGCCATCTCGGAGATGGACTGGACCATCAAAACCGTGAGCGACGCCACCGCCGGATTTGATGCTAAACTCGCTGAAGATCAGGAAGCCGCACTTCGCCAGGCTTATGAGCGCATCGACAACCTGACAGGAGCCATTGAACATCTCGAAACCTCCGCCTTCCGCGGCTTTGCTTTCTGCCAGGCGCAGGGTAATGCCGACGGCTTCCGCCACATGGAGATTCTCGATTCCTGGAATTTTCTGCGCGACGGCATGAACGGCGACTGGTACTGGAACCCGGAGGCGAAGAGCACCACGGTCCGTGCCCTGGGCGAAAGCCACCGTCTGGATCTCGACCGCGACCGGCTGATCTGCCTGGAAACCCCGCGCCACATCGACAGGCTCGGCCTTATCAAGTTTGTCCGTGCAAACCTCTCCGAAAAAGACTGGGATTCATTCATCGAAATTTTCGGCATACCGCTGCCCATCATCACCGGGCCGGAGGATGTGCCGGAAGGTGATGTCGATAAATACCAGGAGGCCGCTGAAAAGGTGGCAGCGGCAGCCACCGGTTATCTGCCGCATGGCAGCTCAGTCAGTTATCCGAATGCGGTACGCGGCGCATCGCCCTATGACAAGCGCCTGGAATGGCTGAGCAAAAAAATGGTGCTGGCCGGAACCGGCGGCATGCTCACAATGCTGGCCGAGAGCGGCAGCGGAACCCTGGCGGGCGGAGCCCATGCCGACACCTTTAAAACTATCGCCAGATCGCGCGCCGCTAAAATCAGCGAAAAATTCCAGCTCACCGTCGACCGGTTTGAATTGCAGCGGGTTTTTGAAGGCCGCCCGCGCCTGGCATACTTCGACATCGCCGCGGAAGAGGAGCAGGACGTGGGCGATATTATCGACCACGCCGCATCACTTCCCGCCGCCGGTTACCGCATGAATCAGGACCAGCTTCAGCAGAAAACCGGATACAAGCTTGAGATATACGACCAGCCTGATCCTGCAGCGAAAAAGGACGGCCAGTCTCAGCACCGCCGGAATTATGTCTTCCACGCAAAACGCGAGCCGGACACGCTGCTGACCGCCCTGCACAGCGATCTGCAACCGTTGCGCAGGCGCATTGCAGAGGCTTTGCAGATTGAGGATGAACAGGAAATGAAAGCCGCCCTTAAGGCAATCGCTGATGACTCCGCCGGCCTGCTGCGGACCGCCGCCGAAAACGGCATGTTTGAAGAAGCGCTCGGCATGGAGACCGCAGCCGCATTTGCTGAAGGAATGGAAAACCCCGACAACACGGAGGCATAGACAATGAAAACCTTTATCACAGTTTCCCACCGCATAGGCAAACCCACGGAAGACGGCTGGTACCACATTATGCCGCTGGGCGAGTTCCCCGGTGTGATCCACGCAGCGGACGGCCAGCGCAGGCAGATCACCGAGCGGGTAACGAAAAAGGACCTGCAGAAGGTTATGCGCTCGCATGCCGCGCTTGCCGCCGAACCCGACTGGCCCGGCTATCTGGTGGGCCTGGAACATGACAGCCAGCTTCAGGACGGTTCAACCAGGGCCGCCGCCTGGGCGCGTGATCTGGACCTGCGCGAAAGCGGCATCTGGGCCAAGCTTAACAAAACCCCGCTGGGCGCGGATCTGATCGGCAGCCAGTACAAATATTTTTCAACCGTAAACCCGATGCGCGAAAACGCCGACGGCACTTTCAGCCCAGTTGCGATTGACGACATCGGGCTAACCAACAAACCGGCGTATACCGGCCTGACCCCGGCGCGCCACACCAAGGAAAGGAATAGCGTAATGCTGGACAAGAAACTCACGGGAGCACTGTCGCTGCCCGAGACCGCGACCGTCGAGCAGGCGGTCGAGGCCGTGCAGAGCCTGCACTCAAAAAAATCTCTTCTTGAGGGCAAGCTGACCAAGGCCGAAGAGACAATCGCTGAGCACCGCAAGGCTGCTCTCGAGGCCGATGCCGATGCGTTCATCGCCGAACACAAAGCGGCCATCGATAAGCCGGACGATGTAAAGTCGGCTTATATCGCCGACCCTGAAGGCACGAAAAAGCTTTTCGGCTGTATCAAGCACACAGTCGTCAAGGATGAGCCAGGAGCAAAAACCCTGCATCGCAAGGAAACCAAGACTCCCGACGGCCTTAAAGAGGATATCAAAGGCGCACACCGCGCCGCAAAAGTGCGCACACTCGCCACGGAAATCGCCAGGAAAGAGGGCATTTCATACAGCCAGGCTTTCCACCGCGCTGAGGCGCAGGTAGAGGACTGATCAACCCGCCGTCCGGTTTGTCCGGACCCATTGAACAAACACTCAGAAAAGGAGAAATTATGCCGAGTGCAACTCAGACAAATGTAATGGCGGGCGATTATCCCGTCACCGCAGGTGAGACCCTGACCAGCATGGAAGCGCGTCTTGCCAAGATCGACAACTCGTCCGGTTCCGCCGTGGCCAAGCTGCCGGCCGCAACCACCGACGATGTAACCGCCGTGATCACCGAAGGTGCCGCGTCCGGTTCCGAAGTGCTTCTGCGTCCGCTGAAGCCTGATCAGCAGGCGCGTGTGATTCTCAAAGGCACCTGCGATTCCGGCGACCGCCTCTGCATGGCCGACCCGTCGACTGAAGCCGACAAAGGCAAGGTCCGCACAGTTCCGGCATCCGCCGGAACATATATTGTTGTGGCCATCGCCGAAGAAAGCGGCGTGGACGGCCAGCACGTCAAGCTTCGCCCGTACGGCCCGCTGAGCGTAACCGTCTCAGAGTAACCTGACAAAACTCAATTCATTTCTGACAACAGAAGAAAGGAAAATCACAATGCCTACATTAGCAGGTTTATCATCCAAGCCCCTGATCCGCGAATACGCCCAGGGTGCCGCCCAGAGCGCAGCGCAGCCGATCGCCGGTTTTGTCGCGCCTGACGTAAGCGTCGGTAATTCCAACGGACGCTACAAAGTCTATACAGCCAAGTCGCGTTTCCGCATCCCGGAGACCCTGCGCGGATACGGCGGGCGCGCCACCGTGCTGGACTTTGACGCCAGCGACGAAACCTATGACTGTCAGCCGCACAGTATCGACGTGCCCGTCGATATCCAGGCCGAAGGCAGCCAGGAGGACATCAACGCCGCGCTTATGGAGGCCGCCGACGAAGCCGCCGCTGTGGGTTCGCTCTCCCATGAGAAGCGCGTGGTGGATCTTGTGCAGGACACCCTCACCGCGGTATCAAAGGACTGGGGAGCCAATGCCGATCCTGTGGATGATATCGACGACCAGATCCTTGCTGTGCTCAAGGCGGCCAAGTACGGCAGCCTGATGGGCGTGCGCATTCTGTTCGGCGCGGACGCGTTCAAGGTGTTCAAAAACCATCCGGCAGTCGCGAAAAAATTCGTTGTCGGAACCGGCAAAGGCAGCCAGGGCGTAAGCCTGGCGCAGCCGACCATCGATGCCGCCGGCGAGCTGTTCATCGGACGGCCTGAAAGCCGCATCAGCGCCATGGTCTATGACGATGCGCCCGAAGGCAAGGATGAGGACATCGAATTCATCCTCTCCAACCAGATCCTGGTATTCGCAACGCTGGACAGCCCCACGCGCCGCGATCCCAGCTTTATGAAGACCTTCCGGCTTCGCAACCGCTGGATGCAGCCGGGCTCTTACCAGCGCGATGACGGTCGCGTTGAGATGGCCAAGTTCGACTGGTCCGCCGATGTCAAGGTGACCAACTCTTCAGCCGGCAAGCTGATCGAGCTGGCATAACTTCAGCAGCTGTGCGGGGCTCCGGCCCCGCACGGCGCTCATAACTGCTTGTAGTAATTATAAACGGATTTTCAAACCGTTTGCAAAGAGAGGAAAAAACATCATGAGAAAGTATATTATCGGATTGCTGCTAATTGCCGTCATTTCCGTGGCAATCGCCGGGAGCGTTTATCAGCGCGAAACATTCACGCTCAGCGCCTCCGGTTCCGGCAGCAAACAGCTGGACTACGCCTACAGCGGCATCAAGCTGCAGCGCATCTGGGTGCTTGGATCGGCCACCAATCAGACTGTGGCATTCACCCGCGTTGATTCCACCGGAGCATACACAAACACCGTCTGTTCTGTCGTAACGAGTAACAGCACCACATCGGCATCGTTCACGGCCGATTACATGCTGCCGTCCGACACGCTGTATGCAAGCGGATCAACGAACGCCACGGTAATGCTCGAATTCGAAGTTCAGAAACACTGACGGAGTTGACCAATGGCCTGGCGCGCACT
>JAGYMT010000213.1 GCA_018400335.1 Kiritimatiellia bacterium
TCGCCCCAATCTATCGTTCCTGCGACATAAGGTCGCATGGGACGGTTCCATAATTAGAGCGGCATGAGTACTGCGGCCGAACCCGACCTCAAAGAGGGTCGGGGTTGGGCCGGTCCGCCTGATCAAGCACAGCAGGACGTGTCGGACTGTTTGTCCGCCCGCCTGCAGCGACTGTGCCGCAGGCACTGCGGGCAGGCCGAACGCGCCTTACCCGTCGAACGCGCGGCTTGTCCGCTGAATCGCGTGGAGGAGTCCGGATTGGGTTTTCAGGAAATAGACAATGCGGGCAAAGATGTTGGTGATGTCGAAATAGTAGTCCCGCCACTCGCTGGATTCCCCTGGATCGGTGCCGCAATGCCGCTCGCGCAGTTTCTCCATCATCGTTCCCCTGTCCCCGGTGAGGCTCATGAGCTGCTCGATATCGTCCGCCGCCCTGATTGACACCGATTCGGCGGCAGTATTGAGCAGGAACTCCAGACCCTCGAACAGCGGGGCGATGAGCTCCGCGCGGGCGGTGGGCGGGGGGGAGGAATACAGGGTTCCGAAGCGGCGCGCATCTTCTTCCAGCAGTCGGACGGTCTCCGATAACTGTTCGAGCAGTTTCGCCTCTTCGGCCAGGTTGGCGCAGAGACGCCGGGCGACGTAGGAAAGAGCGTTGAAGCGCAGTTCCTCGATAAGACGCGCAGTTTCGTCGGAAAACGCTTCGTATTTGCCGGGACTGCCGGCTCCGGGCGCGGCGGCGAAGAGGGTGGGGTACCGCGCGATCCTGAACATTGCGTCGGCCAACCCCGCTCCCAGCCGTTCGAGTCCGCGGTGGCTCTCCTCCATCCTGCCGTCCTCCAGCGTGAGAATGCGCTCCGCTATGTCGAGAATGCGGTTGTCGTGGGTGACCAACAAAATCGCGCAGTGCATTTCATGGGCGAGCCGCTGGAGAAGGTCAACGGTTTCGCGGCCCGACTGCTTGTCGAGCGCGGCGGTGGGCTCGTCGGCCATTATGATCGTTGGCTCGCGCACAAGAGCGCGTGCGATCGCGACCCGCTGACGCTGTCCGCCTGAGAGCTGGTCGGGTCGCTTGGAAGCATGGTCGGCAAGCCCCACGCGGACGAGCATTTCCAGCGAGCGGTGCCGGATCTCTGGCACGGAGAGGTCGAGCCGGTGGGCGAGCCCCATCTGCACGTTCTCGCATGCATTGAGCGATCCGAGCAGGTTGTGCGCCTGGAATATGAACCCTATCTTGTGGCGCACTGCGATCTGCTGAGCGGGCGTTGCCGCGCCCAGATTGGTTTCCGCGATGGTTATCGTGCCCGACTGGATTGAGCGCAGAGCCCCGGCAAGAGTGAGCAGTGTTGTCTTGCCGGCGCCGGAGGGACCCATGATGATCGCTATCTCGCCGGGGTGGAAGTCCACGTTGATGTCGTGGAGCACTTCGCGCCGGGCGGCGCCCTCGCCGAAGGCGTGGCAGAGTCCGCTGACGGAGATCAGCGGCTCGTTTTCCTGTTCCGGCGCTCGAATGTCAGCTTTTGCGCTCATGTTAAAACACGTCCGCCGGGTCGGCGGCCCGGAGTCTCCTGGTTGCGAAAAGCCCGGCCACCACGCACATCACGGCCGAGAGGCCGAATACCGTCAGCGTGCCGAATAGAGTGAGGCGCGTTGGAAGTCCGGCCTGCGTCTCCGCCAGCTTAAAGAGAAGCGCGGCGATGAACATTCCCGGAATGAATCCGAGCACCAGCAGTATCAGCGATTCGGAGATGATGAATCTCACGAAGAAGTCGTTTCCGAGCCCGATGGCCTTGAGCGTGGCATATTCCTTCTGGTGGTCGTTGATGTCGGTGTAAAGAATCTGGTACACGATGATCGCCCCCACGAGCATTGCTATCACCATGCCGGCGGTGACGATGAAGCCGATGGGCGTGTTGGTCTGCCAGTAGACCTGTTCGATGCCTATCAGCTCTGCGCGCGTGACGACCTTCGCGTCATCCGGAATGATCTTGCGCAATCCGGCGATGACCGAAGCGGCATCGGCGTCCGGCTTGAGCGTGATCATTCCGAGCTGCACCATGCCCCCGTCATGCCGCGAAACGCGCATGTAAGTCTCAAGCCCCATCACCGCATTTCCGTATGCCGCCAGCGTCTGGCCGATCCTGAACAATCCGCGCACGATCACTCGCTGCCTGTTAATCTCGCTGTGCACCTCGCCGTCCTTCGCGAAGAGCCTGGAAACGTTGCCGAGGTCTGGTGAGGAAAGCGAATCGAATAGAATGCCGTCCGGCGAGGAGAGCACGTCGGCGCGCGAGGCGATTTCCGGAATCGTAAAGGGATTTCTGCCCGGATGCACCCCGAAGCAGGCGAGGTCCGATATCCGCCCGTCATCCGGGTTACGCCATTGCAGGAAGTCAAGCCGCACGGGATAAACCCGGTCCACGCCTGGGGTCGCGTACGCCTGGTGAAGCCGGCGCTCGGGGAAGATGCCCGGCGACATGATGTACTGGTAGCTCCTGCTGATGATTGCAATCTCGCCGCGCATCGCTTCTATCGGGCGCACGACCATCACCATGAATGCCTCGAAAATACCGAGCTGGAAGATCATCAGCACCACGCCGAACGAAACGCCGGCCAGCGCCGTGGAGAATCTCTTCTTATCGGCGGTCAACTGCCGCCATGCGAGCGGAATCCCGCCCGGCATGAGCCGCGCATGGAGTTTCGACAAGTAACTCATCCTGAATCCGGTAGTAGAGATATTCTGACAGATTGATCTCCAGGATATTCATCCTGTTCATCCTGTCTGAATGCTTTTTGCAGCCTCATAGGTTCGCCGTATCAACTTCAGGCAGGCCGGCTTCCCCAGCCATATCGGCGAGGAGCTGGAGCTGCGATTGGTCGAGGATGATGCCCGCGGCTTCGGCTTCCCGCAGGGAAGCGAGAGCGCGTTCGCCGGGTAGGCGTATCTCGTCAACTCCCGGCAGCCTGCGCACGCCCTTGATCCGGGCCTTGATGCGATTCATCTCCGCGAGGTACCTCTCGCGGCCGCCAAGCGATTCCGGATCAATCAGCATCATGCTCACCGACTGGCTCTGCGGAAGGTCCGGGTTGTTGCAGTCCCCGCCCGCGGCTGCGGTGAGCGCCTCGCAGAAGAGGGAGAGCGCATAGCCCTTGTGGCCGCATTCCTTTCCGCCGGTGAACAATATGGAACCGCCGTCCGGCACGACATTGGGATCGTCGGTCGTATTTCCGTCGCGATCCATGAAGATGGGGCTGTCCGCCCTGCGCCCCGCCTTGATCATGGAATTAACCTTTCCCATGGCCACCGCGGCTGTGGAGAAATCCGCGACAATCGGAACCGGATCGGCGGGCATGGCCATGGCGATCGGGTTGGTCGAAAAAACGGCGTCAAATCCGCCCGTCGGCGCGCAGTCCCGGCAGGCCGAGTTCTGTGCCCAGGCTTGAGCCAGCAGACCCTGTTTGGCGGCGGGCTCGAGGTAGGGGCCGATGGCGCCGACCCAATGGGTCTTCCTTATGGCGGCCATGGCGATACCGAATTCAAGCGCCTTTGGAATCGCCATGTCAAGCGCGCGGCGCATCATCACCTGGCCGGGCACGGTGGGACCGTCGAGCAGGACGGTCGCGCCCCGCTCCGCGAGGATTTTCGGCTCGGCGTCGGGATCAATGATCGTCCCGATCCCGCTCCGGACGAAGGCCCACTGGGTCAGCCCGTGCGTGACGCTTCCGAAGGCCTGGGCGCGCACCCCGGCTTCCGCTACGCAACTTGCGGCGAAGGGCGAAAAACCGCGCTTCTCGAAATAGGCCCGACCGAAAGTTGTTAGTCTGGACATTGATACGTGTGCTGTCATGATTCCTCCTTTAGCATGGGTTCGGCCCGTTTGCAGAGCTGGATTGGAAAGCCCCAAGGATCTCTGAGCATTACCACCTTATCGCCGGCCGGCGTGATGAACAAATCGGTGTCCAGCGCGGCGCCCGCGGCCAGCAGGCGGTCGCGCGTCGCTTCAGGCGTGTCACAAACGAAGGCGAGGTGTAAGATGAGCGGGTCCTGTCGTTTGTAATCGGGAACGGGCGCTTTCGGGTTGTTGTAGATTTCGATGAGTACGCTGCCGGAACTGTCCGCCAGGAAATGCGCGAAAGGCTCTTCCGTCATTGACCTGACCACCTTGAAGCCGAGGTGCCGGGAATACCATTTCGCGGCCGCGACGGGATCCTGCATCGTGTACGCCGCATGTTCTATTTTCATCGGTTAGCTCCTTATTCGCGAAATGTTTGACTAAATGAGTCGAACAATTGATT
>JAGYMT010000214.1 GCA_018400335.1 Kiritimatiellia bacterium
ACAGCGAACTTCGACGACCACGGCGTGGTCGTGCGGTCCCGTGACAAGGGCCGGACGTGGGAACCCTGGCGGGACATGGGCGTGATTGGTCACCCCTATCACGCGCTGCGTCTGCCAGACGACAGTGTCTATCTGAGCTACGGTTATCGCCACGAGCCATATGGCGTTCGTGCGCGGCTGCTGGACCCGGAATGCACGGACTTTTCCGGCGAGGAACTCGTCTTGCGGGACGACGGCGGCAACGGCGATCTCGGCTATTCCTGGTCCTGCCTGACGGCGGACGGGCGCATTCTTACCGTGTATTACTTCAACAAAGCTGATGGCGCACGCATCATTGCCGGCACCTTCGTGCATCCGGGGTGAACGGCGACGGCGAAGGAAAAGAAATGAAATCAAGCGAGCTCGAATATGCCTTTGGCTCCGGCAAGTGGGTGTTCGTGGACTGGATGGGGATTGACCCTGGTTATGGCACCTCTTGGGGCGGCGGCGAGGGCGACGGTTTCTGTATTCCCGAGGGAGTTTCGTTAAAAGCGCATCGCGTTCTCGCCGATACGGAACCGGCGCTGTTTGCCGACCGGCCGTGGGAGAATTGCCAGATTGGCGCATATTGCACCGTGATGAAGGACGATTCTCTTTTCCGCTGCTGGTACGAGCCCTATTACATGAAGGATGGAAAAGCGGCCCAGCCGGGTATTGCCTACGCGGAATCGGATGACGGCGTTTCCTGGCGCAAGCCGGAACTGGGGATGACGGATTTCGCGGGCTCAAAAGCGAACAACCTCGTCGATCTCGGGACGCGCGGCTGGGCTCACGGCCAAAGCGTGATGAAAGATCCCTCAGCGCCGCCCGAGGCGCGTTACAAGATGGTCTCCTGCGGCTGCGACAAGGAACGCTCGATTGCCGCCGCCGTTTCGCCGGATGGCCTGCGCTGGACCTGGGTCGAGCCAATCCTCACAGGTAACAATTCGGATACCCAAAACATCCTGAACTGGAACCCGGATACCCGGCTCTATGTGTTGTACACGCGGCAGACGGATGGCTCAATGCACCGGCGGGGCGTGAACCGTTCGGTTTCGCCCGTGTTCGGGGATTTCCCTCCCAGCGTGCCTGTGTTGGAATCGAGTCCGCTTGACGCGCCTGACCGGGATATCTATTGCAACGGCTACAGCCCCTGGCCGGGCGCGACCGATGCGCATGTCATGCGATTGTCGGTCTACAACCATACGTCCGACACCATGCGTGTCCATTTGGCCGTCAGCCGTGACGAACGCATTTGGCACGAGCCGCTGGGACGTATGCCGTGGGTGATTCCGGCGCCTCAACCCGCGGCGCCTTTAATCTCGGTCTACGCCTGCTCCGGGATTGTCTCCACGGCTTCTAATGAGTGGTCTACATTCGCGGCCGCCACTCATGCCGGCCACAATGATCCGGCAAAGCATGCCGCCGGACGCAATCGCGAGGGACTGCTCCGCGTGCCGATGCGGGAAGACGGCTTCATCTCGCTGTCGGCGGAAGGGCACGGAACATTCACCACCATTCCTTTCCTTGTCGAATCGGACGCATTGAGGCTGAACGCATGTTCCGGCTATTCCGGTTATATCCGCTGCGAAGCGCTGGAAGCCGGGCTCGGCGGAACGGGCGAAGCCGTGACCGTGGGCAAGCCCATCCCCGGATTCGCGCTTGACGACTGCGCGTCGGCGAAGGGCGACGGCGCGCTGCTTCCTTTGACGTGGCGCGGGGGCGCACTCGGGGCCTTGAAAGGAAAGACGGTTCGTCTGCGTTTTTCGCTCTATAAGACGGACCTCTACGCGCTTGTCTTTGGGGCGGTTTGAAGGGCGGGAGGGAACAGTAGCAGCCCATGGAAGATTGGAATGATGGAACGATGGAATACCGGAAGGATGGAGCAACGAGGCAGGGGAAGAAGTTCCATTCTCACAATTTTTGTATTCAATGCGATCTCGTTGCTGCTTCTGACGGCGGCGGCTGAGGCGGAGGAGAAGATGACAATACTTAAAGCGCCGGTTTCGGATGAATTGAATGCCAGTGTAGATAAGAAAACCATCAAGTTGCGCGTCGATCCCGTTGCCGGCATGGAGAGCCATGCGGGATGGCCGTGCGCGACGGATCGCGGCGTGTTCCTTGGTGACGGTCCGGGTGGACGCGCAGCGCGTTTTTCAACCGGTTACGCAATATATGAAGGAATATATCCGGCAGGCGCGGGAACCTGCTTTACCGTCGAGTTTTGGCTACGCCCCGATGAACCCGATTGGGGCGTGTGGCAAGAGCCATGGAGCAGTGCGCGCAATCCCGAAAACATGTTTTTCCTTGCCAAGCCGATGATTGTCAGCGTCGGCACGTTTCTGACGAGCGCGTGGGAACTACGTTTGTGCCGCAACCGCCTGGAAATCAACGTGGGTGACTGGTCCGCCGCCGGAATTACCCGACTCAAGGTGGGACGATGGACCCATGTGGCGATGGTTCGAGACGGCGATGAACTTTCATTGTATATTGACGGGAAGCCTGAGACGCTTGTTCAACCCGAGCGCGTTGACGGAGCCACGGGCGAGATATTGCCGCGATTGGCAAAACCTCTTCCACCGCTCGCCGATGCCCGGCTTCGGTTGCATCCAGGCGACGGCGGCGCAAGGGCGGGCGGATTTAACGTGATGATAATGGGACGCCCCCATGAAAGAGGCAATTACGGAGACCAATTCATTGGAGCTGTCGGGCAGTTGACCCTTGAGAACCGGGCATGGCAGGCTGAAGAAGTCGTGCATGTGTTCAACAAGAATCGCAAACAGGCGGAAGAGTTGTCTCTGCGTTTCTCGGTGCTAAGCGATCCGGTTGGCGGCTGTTCGCGACGGGCGGACAAGCAGCGTGAATCATTCGAGGAATACATGGAGCGCACCGAATGGTTCCGCAAGGCGCGCTACGGTCTCTTCATGCATTGGAATCCTTCCAGCGTGGCGGCGACCGAAATCTCATGGGGACGCGGAACAAATCCTGACCAACTCGATCCGGAAAAATACGATGCTCTTTACATGGAATTCAACCCCGCGCTGTTCGATCCGCATCAATGGGCAACCGACGCTAAAGGCGGCGGAATGCGCTACATGGTCTGGACAGCCAAGCACCACGACGGATTCGTGATGTGGGACACAAAGCTTTCTTCATATAACATCATGGCAAGTCCGTGGGGAAAAGACATAGTGCGCCAATATACCGATGCATTACGCGAAGACGGCATGCGCGTCGGAATCTATTTTTCACAAAGAGACTGGTGGTGGGCGGCTGACAGACCTGAGCTGACCGGAAATCAACAACGGAAAACCGACCTCGTTTCATACGTGGAAGGGCAATTGACTGAATTGTGCGCCAATTACGGCCGGCTCGACATGCTTTGGTTCGACGGCGGCGTGGGCAACGAGGCCGGGATGTACACGGAGATCATCGGCCCAAAACAGCCTCGCGCGGTTACCAACGACCGCAACGGGCCCGGCGATTACGCCACTCCGGAAGGACACATCCCTATACGTCCCGTCATCAATCCCGACGGATCCGACCGCATCTGGGAAAGCTGCATTCCCATGGGCAACGGCGGTTGGTCGTTCCATCATGATGGAGCGGATGATTACGACCTGTTGATCCGGCAGATGGTGGAAATTTTCGCGAAGGGCGGCAACCTTTTGCGCAACATCGGGCCAAGACCCACGGGCGACTGGTCGCCCCGTGTGCGCGATCGCATACGGCAAATCGGGAAATGGCTTGAGGTTAATGGTGAAAGCGTGTATGGCACTCACCGTACGCGCATTGGGCGGCAGCCGTGGGGTTGGGCGACGGCCAGCTCAACGACGCTCTATCTGCACGTTTTATGCTGGCCTGATGGAGAACTTCGGATGGAAGGTTTGAATGATAGCGTTGCCTCCGCGCATCTGCTCGATGGCGCCGCCGCACTCGCATTCAAACAGGAGGATGACGTGCTGATACTAAGGCTTCCGGAAGAGGCGCCCGACCCCGTCAATACCGTCATCGCCGTTTCCTTTCACAAGCCGGCGCGATCAGGAGAGGAACGAAGATGATTTTATGAAGCATGATGGAAGGCGGCATTGCTGGCAATGACGAACATAATTCACTACTTTGTAACGCGGGTTGTTCCGGCGTTGAGACCGGCGCGCGCTAAAAACGCTCGCGCGGCGGCCATATCCGGAATCGCGCTTTCGTTCGCTCTTCCATGCGCCTGCCGGTGTCAGGATATTGTGTCCGCTCCCGAGTCGGTTAAATTCGGCGTGCAT
>JAGYMT010000215.1 GCA_018400335.1 Kiritimatiellia bacterium
CATTCCACCGGCACAGGGCACGGTGCTGATGTTACGGGGTTCACTGAGGACTTACGACTGCGCACTTCTCTGAATATTTACCCTACAGCGGCTGTTCCCACGGCGCGTAGTTCCAGTTCTGGAAGAGGTTCATAGCGGCACGGTCCATAACGGGGTTTTGCGGAAGCAGCAGCAAAGCGTCAAATGCCGCCCCTGCTTCGGCCGTTATTGACAGCCTGGCCGTGCCGGTCTCGACCGACACATCGGGAACACGGTACCATGCCCAGTGGGCGTACTGCTCGCCGAAACTCTTGAACATCTTCGCCCCGGCGAGCTTCGGATCCGTCCAGTCGGTGAATCCAATCAAGGCCTCCGCTTTGACCTCGCGAGGCTCAGCGCCGTCCACTCTCAACTCAAACCCAGGCTGGCTGTCCTCTTCCCATTTTGCCCGAAGCCACAAGGTATAGTCGCCGGAGGAAGCGGGCGTTTCGATATCATAACCCGCTTGCCCTCGTCCAACAAACTCAAGGATGCAACCCCCGCTGGCTTCAGGGAGGGCGACGGGAGCGGCAAGACCCTGAAGTGCATCGGGCATCTCGGCTTCA
Source organism: Kiritimatiellia bacterium (assembly GCA_018400335.1). Next base: position 585 of record JAGYMT010000215.1, read on the forward strand.
CGAACCAGTGGGGAGGATGCGCAGAGAATCTGAGCCTTCACGCGGCGGACATGCCCCGATTCACGAAAAACCACATCGATACCGCGGATATCGCCAGGTTGTACGTCGCTCATGGCAAGCCGGAGTGTCTTGCTGCACGGAGCCGAGCCCTCCGGAAGGGATATCCCAGCATCATGAGCTTTCCAGCCCGGAGGAAGGTTCTCCAGGCTCAGACGCCCTTTGGCGGTACGGCCTTGAAGCGTCACGGTCACGGGCACCGTCTGCCCCGGGGCCGCGACAAAGACATTGCGGTGAGTGCGGTCGCTGTCCAGATAGAAGCTGAGCGCGTTGAGGGAAACGCCCAGGTCGCTCTTGTGACGCTCGATCCAGCAAAGTTTGGCCTTCACCGGCCCGGCGGGGCTGCCGGGGGCGAGCGCCAGGGTGTTCTCACCCAACCGCAGCGCTTCGGGGTGGACATAGGGCGACGCCACGAAGACCGAACGCACCCGCAGCCCGGAAAATTCAACCGCGCCTGGTGAAAAAGTCACTCTGACCATCCATTCGTAGCGCGCGGATACGTGATCGAGCAGCGAGACATCCAGGCTTCCTGACCGACCATTGCCGTGCCGGACCTCGGTCCAGTTCTCGCCGCCGTCAGCCGAGAACGCAACATCCACCTCAACGTCACGGTCAGCAGACCATACGCCGGTGAGCACCGCGTCGGAAAAGATGTAGGGGCAGGCGGCTTTGTAGACAAAGGACGACGGACGTTCGGGCTCCTGGGCGACGAAATACGTCCCCTCCCTTCCGCTGCACGTCATCAAATTTTCCGTCTCAAATGCTTCGCTGCCTTCTTCGGCAGCGTCGAAGCAAATAATCCCGTTTCCATAGACGGGTGGTATCTTCGCCGGGGGGATCGGCTCGCGTTCGCCGGTCAATTCGAACCAGCGCCCTTCGTTATTCCATGAGATGGCGGCACGCTCACCGGTCCGCAATTTGAAATCCATGCAGTGCGGACGAACCGCCTGTGCGAAGGTGGCATGGGAGACGCGGCCCGTGAACATGGCGTTGGGGTCGCCCCCCTGCCGGAGCTTCAGCCACAGGTCGTCCTCCAGACCGCGGCGGCTCACAACGCTCGCATTGTCCCGCCGCAGCCAGTACACCCGGGCGGAAAGGTCAAAAAGCCGCCAGTGGCCATTGTAAAACGCCTGCTGGAACTGGTGGTGGGTGCCCGCCGCATTGCTGGAGGAGATGCCTGCGGCAAGGTAGAGCCTGCGGAGCATGTAATTCAACGGCCCGCATTGATCGAACGGATAGATGTTGAGCATCTTGAGGAATGTGTAGGCGATCCGCGGACGGTGCAGTTTCGGCAGGCTCTCGCAGAGCCTGGAGTTGAAGTAGTTGGAGACCTCGTCGGCGTATTTCATGACCAGCACGCCCTTCTCAGCGTCGCTCGTCGCCTGGGAAGCCAGAGTCTCCCGGAGCGTCGCTGTACTGAAGGGCACGACATTGTCGTTGGCGCGCCATCGGGGCAGGATGAAGGCTGTTTTTTGGCAAGAATCGAACGTCAGCGAGTGCATCAGGGGCGGATAGTCGCCCTCGACCTGTACTCTAGCGGACTGTCCTGCATCAGCGGCCGGCTCGACGCTCCGTTTTTTGAAATCCACATAGCGCGGGTCGGGCAGGGGCGTCAATGGACGGTGGACCGGCAGGCGTTTCTCTGCACGGTTGGCCTCGAAGAGTTCTTCGGGAGGGGCGGGCTGAACAAGGACCGTCATCTTTTTTACCGCTCCGTCCGCCTCAAGCCTTTCAAAACACACGGTTTCCCGCTGGGGCCTTTCCTCGCATGCCGGGAACCCCCTCACCCATTCATCGTCGCCGGAGTGGATGCCATCGAAATCGCCCTCAAAGCCCCATAGCGCACGTGTGTACATGTCCGCCTCGCAAGGCGCTTGCGGGGGGGTGAAATCGGCTCGATAGCGCACCGTGTCCGAGATCCGGAAGTCGTCAAAAGCGGCCTCGGCGGCGAGTTCCGCCTTGAACAACTGGTCGCCCCCAATGAATGCCTGCAGCGGAACGGAACGCTTGTCATCTTCGGTCAACCCCATGCCCCCCACCTCGGCATCCGACTCGGCCTCCAGACTGTGCGGCCAGGGCCGGTCTCCCGGCCCAACGGAAGCGATTCGTTTCCCGTCCACAAAGAGCTGCAGCGAGGCATCGGCATAGTTCCATGTGGCCGCCACGTGATGCCATTTTCCCGCTTTGAACGGCGCGGGCGCCTTGGCGAGATGGTAACTGCCCGCCGAGTCGGCGATCAGAAACACAATCTCGCCGTTGCTCTTCTTACGGAGGGTCGAATGGAGCTTTTTACCGTGAGCCCTGGCGTCGAAGAAGACACGCTGCCGGCCGTCATCGGCACCCCAGACCGGCTTGATCCAGAATTCGAGCGTCCCGACCACCGGCCCCCAGTGCGAGGCGCGGGGATCAGGATTGAACCGGCCAGTGGTCAGGCACGATTCCGAGCCCGCATTGAACGCCACACGGCGCTGACCTGTGAATTCGAACGCGCCATTAACAGTTTCGCCTGGGAAGGCGCCCTCGACGAACCCTGCATACGAGGCGGCGGGCCATGGCCATCGTTCCACCGGCACAAGCGCCGTGCGGTCGACCCAAACGGTCATGTACGCATCGTCACCCTCGACGGTCTCGTTCGTATCGGCGTCGCACACGGAAAGCCGGAAGCGGATACGGACTTCACAAGTGGCCGCTTTATGGTGAAAACGGCCGGCCTCGCGGAGCTGAACGAGGTGGCCCTCGGCGAGTTCGACAGAGAGGTAGCGGGGCTGCACGGCGAAGTTAGGCAGCGGCGCCCCCTCGGCGTCGAACTGCCGCAATTCAATCGTCACCGGCGCACCGAACTCCGCCCGTTCGGCCAGCAGGTCGCACTCAAAGACGACCTGTTGACCCGCGTAGCGCGCCACGTCAACGGTTTGGGCAATGGCGACCTCGCGGCTCACGTGCGAAGACGTGGACTCATCGACCGCTGCCCGCAGCGTACGCCGGCCGCACGAACCGTCCCGCCGACTCACTGAGATCAGGTCCGGAGGCTCCACGCTCCACCCGATTGGCGAGTTACCATCCGATTCTGCAAAACTCGGGTTAACGAGCAGGTTCTCCGGAGGCAGCTTGACCGCCGGGTAAACAGGGGCTTCCCAAAACGTGTCCGAGGTGTCGAAGTAGATGTCATAAGCGTCCGCATCGCCGAGCCACACGAGGGCCCGCGCACCGGGTTCGGCCTCGGGGTCGCGTTCATCGCGCCAGGCATAGGGGACTTCAGCGCCGCCTTCCCGCTCCCTCACCCGCACGGAAGCGGGGTCGAAATCGCCAGATATTCCCGCCTCATTCAAAAGCCGGGCGAAGTCCGGAGCAACCTCGATCGGCCGCTCCCCCTCGCATCGACGCGGACAGGGACATTTTACGGTCAGACGAAAGGCGCGTTCTGAGTCGCACCAGGGTTTGGCTTCCAATGGATGCCGGTGGAATTTTTCGAAAACTTTAGTGTCGTTCATGGCGTATTCTCCCAGCCCTGTTTTAAGGGCCTGCTGGTAGTAATTTTGGTAGATATTCAGTGAAACACGTGGCATGTCAATTTTCAGTGAACCACGTGGCATCCTACCACATACCCTGTGTGGCATCCCCACCGTGCCTTGTGCCGGTGGAATAATGAT
>JAGYMT010000216.1 GCA_018400335.1 Kiritimatiellia bacterium
CATCGAGTTCGGAAAGCGCCCGATCCACGCGGCGCGGTCGCCGCCGGTACATTGGATCGGCAAGCAGGTGGATGAGTACTTCGCTGTCAGTGCTCGTCTGAAAAATGGCGCCTGCCATCTGGTACATCGCGCGCAGCTTGTCGGCATTCACGAGGTTTCCGTTATGCGCGACTGCCCATATTCCGTCCACGCATTCCACCACGAGCGGCTGCACATTGTTCAGGCGCGTAGATCCGGTTGTCGAGTAGCGTACGTGCCCGATGCCGATGTGGCCGGGCAGTTCGGCATCGAAGGTGGCGGTGTCGAGATCGCCGACCAGCCCGAGACGCTTGACCGATTTCACGCGGTTGCCGTCGCTTGTGACGATTCCAACGCCTTCCTGGCCACGGTGCTGAAGTGAAAAGAGCCCTTGATAGATGCAATTCGCCGCATTGGGGACTCCGAAGACTCCAAAGAGACCGCATGCTTCTCTGGGTTTATCGTCTGAGGCGCTAATACGCATAAATCCTTCCATACGGTCTGTGCGAGATAGGCACCAGCCGCGTGAAACGCTCCCTGCCAAGGAGTTGGGCGTCAACATCGAACCGGGTCGCGAAATCCGAGAGGTGCGGGGCAAGCAGCTCCCAGTCATGGTCGGAGATGTCAACAGTCCCGATTTCCTTTCCCAGCTGATCCTGCTGAACGGGACCCCGTATGAATATTTCGCCTCCATGCATTCCGGTCCCGAAGAAGTTGCCCACTATAGGGCGAGTATGCTTCCTGTCAAGACCTAGTACCACGAGCTTTCCTCCGGCCATGTACTCGCCGAAATAATCTCCGGCCACGCCGCCGATGATGATGACCGGAACGCAGTCCTTGTAGGCCTTCATGTGGATGCCCACCCGGTAGCCTGCGTCGCCCTCAACGAACACGCGTCCTCCCCGCATGGCATACCCCAGAACGTCGCCGGTCCGGCCGTGAACCATGATTTCTCCGGAGCTCATGGTATTGGCCACGCCGTCCTGCACGTTGCCGTTGACGATGAGCGTGCCGCCGGCCATAAAACAGCCCAGGTTATTCCCTGGCGTGCCGGAGATGGTTATCTTGGCGCACGCGGCAATTCCTCCTCCGATGTACCGCTGGCCGCATACGTTCTTGAGGACGATTTCCGTTTGGCCCTGTTCGATGGCGTTGCGCACCTGCTGGTTCAGGGTGCGGTAATTCATCCCTTTTGCGTCAATTTCCATTCTACACCTCGATTCCCTCTCCTTTAACCAGGTGCTTCCTGTATTCCTGTGGAAGCGAAAGCATGCCGAAATCATTTGTCAGCAGTTCGCCGGCTATCGCGGATACATCAACCTTCCCCCTCATGAGTCCCGTCATTATGCCGGCTCTGTCTATGTCGCCCACGAACAGTGTGCCCACGATCCTGTTATCCTTCAATACTATGCGCCTGTAGGTCTGGGCCGCGGCATCTAGTTTTTCAAGCACGGTGAATTCGTCGCCTGATGCCGTGGATAGCCCCGCGGAGATCGCGGGCATGCCGAACAGCTCCACGGAATTCAGGGCGCAGGTGTCGGTCAGCATGGTGTCGCCGCCCGCCATGTTGCCTCCCGCCACGCGGCCTTGCCGCGCGGCGTTGCAGAAGATTGGTATTGGACGCGAGGCGCCCGAGATGAAATCAACGGCCTGTGCGGCGTCGCCGGCGGCGTAGATGCCGGGCACGGAAGTCATACAATGTTCGTCTATGATTATGCCCTTGTCTATCTTTATCGGCGTATTCCTGGCGAGGCTGACGGCGGGCGCCACGCCCGCGGCTATTATCACCATTTCGCAGGGCGCTTCCCGCCCGGTCTTCAGCGTGACCCCGGCGACGCGTCCGGAGGGGTCGCCTATGATGCGTTCAACGGTGACCCCGCATTGTATGTCGGCCCCGGCCTTCCACACAGCCTGTTCGATCAGCCTTGAGCCCTGCCGGTCGAGGGCGAGCGGGAGAATCCTTTCCTCGCGCTCAACGAGCAGCACCTCCAGTCCGCGCGCCCGCAGCGCTTCGAGAGCCTTCATCCCTATGAGTCCACCGCCTATAACCACGGCGCGCGGCAGGGTCTTTCCGCCGGCATGATGCCGTATGTAGCCGTCAATCGCATCGGCGTCATCCCATGAAGTGAAGGTGAAAACGCCCTCACAGCCTATGCCTTCGATCGGCGGCATGATCGCCTTGCCGCCCGTCGCGATCAGGAGCTTGTCGAACCGGAATTCCGTCCCGTCGTCCGCCATGACGGAGCGGCTTGAAGGGTCGAGTCGGACCGCGGCGATTCCGAGCCGGGCCTGGACATCCATATCGCGGTAGAAGGATTTCGGACGGAAGTTGAGCTGTTCCTGGTTCAGCTCCCCGGCGAGAAGGTGCGAGATGAGCGGGCGCGAGTACGTGTGTTGGCGCTCTCGGGAGAGGAGCACGATCGGCGAATCCCGATCGTGCCCGCGTATTGCCTCAATGGCGGCCACTGCGGCGGTGGAGTTGCCGAGGATGAGATATTCAGTCCGCTCGTTCTTCATAGATCAATGCCTCGTTGGGACAGTTTGATACGCAAACGGGGGTTTCCGTGCCCATGCACAGGTCGCATTTCGATGCCGCTTTGCGGGCCTTGCCGCGCCGCACCGCGCCGGCGGGACAGACCATTATGCACGACCAGCATCCGACGCAACGATCATCGTCGCAGACCACGGCTCCCGTTGCAGGGTCTCGCCGCATGGCGCCGGTTATACAAGCCTCGATGCAGGGCGCATCGTCGCAATGGCGGCATTGGACGGCGAAGGAAACCGCACCGGAATCCTCCACCCTCATGCCGGACTGGATGTTGTCCCGCTCGTTGCGGTATGCCTTGATGATCTTTTTTGACTTCGAGTGGTGAACAAGACAGTTGATCTCGCAGAGCCTGCAGCCGAGGCAGTATTCTTCCCTGGCATATATTCTTTTCATGCTCCCGCTCCCGCCGGTTTGATTCCCAGGACCTTAAGTTCGGTGTCGTTCAGACCTACGCCGCGCAGGTGCTCGCGGTTGCCGCGCAGGCTCTCTATGGCGTTGATGCCCATGCCGCCGAGCATCTCCTTGATTTCCAGGCTCCAGCTCCTGAGCAGGTTCCGCAGCCTTCGCTCGGCCACATCCGGGTTGATACGTTTGGTGAGGTAGGGGTCCTGCGTGGCAATCCCCCAGTTGCATTTCCCGGTGTAGCACTTCTGGCACATATGGCAGCCCATCGAAATCAGCGCGGCGGTGGCGATGTAGACGGCGTCGGCGCCGAGCGCGATAGCCTTGATCACGTCCGCGCTGCTGCGCAGACCGCCGGCGACGACTATGGACGCCCTGTTCCTGATCCCCTCCTCGCGAAGCCGCTGGTCAACTGCGGCAAGCGCGAGTTCGATAGGGATGCCGACGTTATCCCTTATCACCGTCGGCGCCGCGCCGGTCCCACCCCTGAATCCGTCTATGGCCACTATGTCGGCGCCGGCCCGGACGCAGCCTGATGCTATGGCGGCGACGTTGTGAACTGCCGCTATCTTCACGGATACCGGCTTGCTGTAGCCCGTGACCTCCTTGATCGCCGATACGAGCTGCTTTAAATCCTCAATGGAATATATGTCATGGTGAGGGGCCGGCGATATGGCGTCCGTGCCGCGCGGGATCATACGCGTTTCGGATATGGCCTCATCAACTTTTTCGCCCGGGAGATGTCCGCCTATTCCAGGCTTCGCGCCCTGCCCGATCTTGATTTCGACCGCCGCGGAGCGGTTGAGGTATTCGACGTCCACTCCGAACCTTCCCGACGCCACCTGCACGATCATGTTGTCGGCAAAGGGGTAGATGGCCTTGTGCAGACCGCCCTCGCCGGTGTTGGCGAAAGTGCCTTCCTCGAAGGCGGCCCTGGCAAGCGCTATGGAGGCGTTGAGGCTGATTGATCCGTACGACATTGCCGAGAACATTATGGGAATCCGGAGTTCAAGCTGGGGCGCCAGTTCGGTCTTTAGTGATACGGCTTCGCCGTCGGCCTCAAGTTCCACCTTATCCGGCTTTTGGCCGAGAAACGTGGTGAGCTCCATGGGCTCGCGAAGCGGATCAATAGAGGGATTGGTCACCTGTGATGCGTTGAGGAGCATGCAGTCCCAGTAGCTCTTAAAGGGACGATCGTTTCCCATTCCGCTCAGGAGTATGCCGCCGCTCTCGGCCTGCCTGTAGATGCCTCGGATGGTCGAGGCCGGCCATGACGAATTGGGCCGGAACTCGAGGGCGGATTGCCGT
>JAGYMT010000217.1 GCA_018400335.1 Kiritimatiellia bacterium
AGAACAAAAAAGGCAGGGCGAGCCCGCCTGTCCGCCTGTTATGTTGAGCTCAACATAACAGGAAGTCTGAAAATAGAAAAGAAGGACCACGAGCGAGGACGCTCATGCCACTACAGAAGAACCGGCGCCGAATGCAGGTGCGTGTTTTCGGCAGGCCGGATGAGTGGCTACAGGGGATGGACAACGAATCGCATAATGAGAATCGCTGATTCTTCTTGAAACAGGCGTGCATAGTGGCGTATAAAGTGATGTTTTGCCGGAGGGGTGGCTGAGTGGACGATAGCACCGGTCTTGAAAACCGGCGTGCCGAAAGGCACCGGGGGTTCGAATCCCTCCCCCTCCGCCATGCTTCACCAGAATCACAACAAAGGGAGGGACGATCATGGCGAAGACGGTTATGCTGATAGTCATAGGGAAACGGCGTGAGACGGCTGTCGAAGTACAGGGACTTCTGACGGAGTACGGCTGCTCGATCAAGACGAGGCTTGGCCTGCATTCGGCCGCCGGCGAGCAGTGCTCGGATGACGGACTGATTATCCTCGAACTGGTCGGCGATCCGCGCGCCCATGATGAGCTCTACGGCAAGCTTTCCAAGCTGAAATGCCTGAACGTGAAGCTGGAGAGAATGGAAGCCGTGAATTGCGGCTGACGTTTCCATGAATTCCTCCAAATGAATGCCATTCACATAGCGAACCTCTCGAAGGTCTACAGACTGTACAGGCACCATGCCGACAGGCTGAAGGAGTCTCTGCATCCGCTGAGGAAGAAATACCACGAGGATTACTATGCGCTGAACGATGTGAGCCTTGACATTGAGCAGGGCGAAACGATCGGCATCATAGGCAGGAATGGTTCGGGGAAGTCAACACTGCTGAAGGTGATGGCGGGCATCCTCACGCCGTCCGGCGGTGAGGTTGCGGTCAATGGAAAAGTGGCCGCTCTCCTGGAACTAGGCGCCGGGTTCAATCCCGAGCTTACGGGCATTGAGAACATCTATTTCAGCGGGATCATAATGGGCTTCTCGAAGACCGAGATGGATGAGCGGCTCGATGGCGTGATTGCTTTCGCCGACATCGGTGAGTTCATTCACCAGCCGGTGAAGACCTATTCCAGCGGGATGTTCGTGCGCCTGGCCTTTGCCGTGGCCATCAGCGTTGATCCGGATATCCTTATAATTGACGAAGCGCTTGCCGTAGGCGACCTCAGCTTTCAGGCGAAATGTTTCAAGCGCCTGAACGATTTCCGGACTCAGGGCAAAACGGTGATTATCGTGACCCATGCGCTGGATAGCGTTATCCGCTACTGCCACAAGGCGATTGTCCTCGATTCAGGCCGCAAGGTGATCGAGGCCGACCCGAAAACGGCGGTTGACGCTTACAAGAAGCTCATGGCAAAGTGTGAACCGGACGCGACCGGTCCCGCTCGGTGCGCCGGGGAGGACGGTTCCGCCGCGGTCGGATCAGCATCCGGAGCAATGTCGAACCTGAAGGACCAGTTTGCGGTTGATCCGAATGCCCTTTCTTACGGGAACGGGATGGCGGAAATCGCGGACTTCGGCATGTTCGACGACGCGGCTCGGCCGGCCCAGCTCTTTCACAAGGGCCGCCCTTTCACGATCAGGATGAAGGTTGTTTTTAAGGCGGATATTGAATCGCCGGTCTTCGCGTTCACGATCAAGGATCTGAAGGGGCTCGATATAACGGGAACCAACACCCATTACAAGAAGGTCAGTACGGGTTCCTTCATGAAGGGCAACGAGGCGCTGGTCGAGTTCAGTCAGTGCTTGAACTGCCAGTCGGGACAGTATAGTCTGTCGCTCGGTTGCACTGGGATCGCGGGGGATCAGCTCGATGTCTATCATCGCCTGTACGATGTCCTCCTGTTCGAGGCGATCTCGGAGGAGCCGATGGTCGGCTTTTTCGATCTGGGCAGCAGGATCGCCATCGAGCGCGGCGGCAGTATCAGCGCCGCGCCCATGGGCATGGTTCCGAGGGACGAATCAACATGACCAAGCAAGGCAAAATGAAAAAGGCAGAAGCTCTGGTTGCCGAATCCGTGAAACGACTGCGCAGAAGTCTGCCGGCAGAGCGGATATTTCTTTTCGGGTCTCGCGCTCGCAATGAGGCAGATGATAACAGTGATTACGATTTTCTTGTTGTTGTTGCCGATTCATCCGTGCCCCGCTATAAGCGCGAGCAGCAGGCGTTTCGCGCCCTTTGCGGGATTGGCGCTGCAAAGGACGTGCTTGTGTTCACGCGTGATGAGTTTGAGAGGGGGCTTGCTGTTGTTTCGTCGCTTCCATCCACCGTGGAACGTGAAGGAAGGCTGATCTATGGCTGACGCAAAGATTTTTGAGGTGCGCGCATGGTTGAAGAAAGCGGATGACGATCTGCGTGGCGCACAGGTGGATCTGGCCGCTGCCCCGCCATTGATTGAAGATGCTTTGTTCCATTGCCAGCAGGCGGCGGAAAAGGCCATGAAGGCATTTTTGACTGCTCAGGTGCATCATGGCTGTGCTTAACACAAAATGGTTCAAGGAGAAAGGCGTTTACTCCGACGGACCGGTCGAGGATGAGATGCTGGAAATGGTGCGCTCCGGCAAAGACCTCGCCGCCGTTGTGGAGAACGACAATCGCTGGCCCATTCTCTACCACTTCTCGCTGGACCGCAGGAACCTGCTCGAATGGTTTCCATTTACTCCCGATGCTTCTCTTCTCGAAATTGGCGCGGGCTGCGGCGCACTGACCGGGCTTTTCTGCGAGAAAACAGCGAGGGTGACGGCGGTCGAGCTTTCGGAGCGGAGGAGCAGGATACTCTTCCACCGGCATGAGCAAGCTCCGAACCTGGAGGTGATAGCGGGCAACCTGGCTGATGTCGAATTTTCCGGCAGGTTTGATTACGTCACGCTGATCGGTGTGCTCGAATACGCAGGACGCTTCAGCGAGGGCTGTCACCCGGCCCGCGCGATGCTGAACAGGGTGGGGGATCTGCTCGCCCCGGGCGGAAGCCTCATTATGGCCATGGAGAACAAGTTCGGCTTGAAATATTTTGCCGGCGCGCGGGAGGACCATACTGGACGCTCATTCGACGGCATCGAGGGTTATTCCTCCGAAGGCATTGAGACCTTCTCCAGAAAGGAGCTGGAAGCCCTGCTTAATTCCTGCGGCTATTCGTCAACTCGGTTCTACTATCCATACCCGGATTACAAGCTGCCGGGCGAGGTGTTCAGCGATGATTATCTTCCGCGCGTGAACCACATACTGCACGATGCCCCGAACTACGATCAGGAGCGGCTCGCGCTGTTCAGCGAGAAGAAGGCTTTCGTGAACATAGTGAAGAACGGTGATTTCCCATTCTTCTCCAATTCCTTCCTGGTCGTGGCGTCCAAATGAGCGAGGTGCGAGGATGAAAGATAGAATTATTGCCGAGATGGAAAAGTCAATGGCGGCCAAGCAGGCGCTTATGCGGGATGCTGCCGCGATCGGCGCGTTGTCGGCCGCCGTGAACAAGGCTATTGATGTGTTCAAAAAGGGCGGCAAGTTGCTCGTGGCGGGTAACGGCGGCAGCGCGGCCGACGCACAGCACGTGGCGGGCGAGCTCGTCAACAGACTTTATTTCGATCGCCCGGCCCTACCGGCAGTCGCACTTTCGACGGACACTTCCGTTCTCACCGCAATTGGCAATGACTCGGGGTTCGAACTCGTGTTCTCCCGCCAGGTAGAGGCGCTCGGCGCCGCGGGTGACCTGTTCCTGGGTATTTCAACGTCCGGCAATGCCCGGAACATACTCAATGCTCTCCGCGCGTGCAGGGAAAGGAAGATCTTCTCCATCGGACTAACGGGTGAGTCAGGCGGGGAGATGGCCCCGCTTTGCGACCTCTGTATCAAAGTGCCCGCGCGCGAGACGCCGCGCGTCCAGGAATGTCATATCCTGATATGCCATATCTTCTGCGGACTGGTGGAGGCAGCGCTGTTCGGAAAATGACGGAAGCCTCGGTCAGTCTTGTGAAACGGCGCGAGCTTCAGGAGCGCATGGCGCGGCTGGGAATCTTTGAGCGCGACCTGGTCGAGCAGTTCGTGCTCGGCTCGGGCAGCGGCGGACAAAAGATCAACAAGACCTCGTCCTGCGTGCGGCTGGGCCACGCGCCGTCCGGCCTGAGCGTCAAGTGTCAGGAAAGTAGGTCGCGCGAGGAGAACCGCTTCAGGGCGCGCCGTATTCTGTGCGACCTGCTGGAGGAGCGGATTCTCGGAGAGAAGAGCAAACGCAGAAAAGAG
>JAGYMT010000218.1 GCA_018400335.1 Kiritimatiellia bacterium
AAAAGCTACCAAAAAGCATTCTCGCTCGTAACTGCTAGAAAATCAAGATGGATACCAAGAAAATAAATCGCGCCGGATCTTTTCCGAACCGACTTGCATTCCGCGCCGGGTTCCGGTATGCTGCCGACTGAATTTAAAAGGATGCCCCTTATGCCCTATACCCGGCATTCTTAATGCTTAAAACTGCGCTGGCCGGTGTAGACCATCGCGACTCCCGCCTCGTTGCACGCCTCGATGCTCTCAAAATCGCGGTCCGATCCGCCGGAAATCGCATGCAGCGACACAGGAGCGGCGAGCAGTTCCTCCCCGGCCGCGAGGATCGAGGCGGGCAGCCCCGTGCGGTCGAGGCGGTGCCGGCGCATGCTCACGCGCAGCGTCGGGCCGTCCTCGACGGCGATCGGCTCGTAGGGCGGGATGATCATGACCTTGCGATCCTCCGCGCCAGCCCGGCAGCCAAGATAGTCGCTGTAGGGGGCTTCCAGCGCCTGCGCGGTCCAGTCGTGCGAACGCACCGTGCCGAGCGACTTGCCGATCGCGTCAAACCATTCGCCCTCGACGCGGTACACGCCGGGCTCGAAAGCGCGCTCGCTATCCGTGACCTGGAAACCATCCTCGCCCAAGCCGTCCGGAAAACGGGTGATCACACCTTCGCGCATAAGACCGTCCTTGCCGTCAATAAACCGAAGCGCGAGGCGCGCGGGTTGCAGCGTGCCGGTGGAGGCGTACACGATCGCGCGCCCGGAGAACCGGCCCCATTCCGCCCGCAGCGCGGGTTCAAGCGCGCCAGTGAGGTACTGATCCGATTTGGCGGTCGCCAGCGCGGCGGCTTCGGCGTCCGTCAGCGCCCGGCGGTAGAGGCGCAGGTCGGCGATTTCGAAGGAAGCTCCGCTCGCGATTCGCAGGCTGGCCTTCCCGTCGTCAGCGGGCGGCTGCAGCCGGCTGAGGGCCGAGCCGCCGCCCGCTGGCATCCCGTCCAGGAAGAAGCGATGTTCAACGGAGCTCCATATCCAAACGATATGGCGCCACTGGCCGCGTTTCGCAACGTCCGCGCGGAAACTCGCCGCATCCGACAGCTTGGTCCCGCGCAACGTAAGTCCAACCCGGCCCGTCAGAGTGGCCTCGGGCTTTGTGTTCAGCGCATCAAGCAGCCCAGAGGCGGTTTCGACGAGAGCCGCATCCAGCGCGGCAGGCGGCTTCTCTTTGCGCGCCGGCGGAACATACGGGTTTTCCCAGAGGGAGAGGAACCACTCTCCGCCGCCCGTGCCCGTGAAGGCCGCGGCGGAGCGTGGCGACCATGCAGTGAGAGGCGCCGACTTGGCATCCACCGCCTGCTCTTCGGTTTTCAGACGGACTCGAAACGCAAGCGTGCCCTGCGCGGAATTGACCAGACCAGCCGCTGGCCAGTTCCAAGCATCGTCTCGCGCCTCCGGGTCCGGGCCGATCATGACTCCGGGATTGCGGTTGTCGGGAAACTGCAGAACGAGCGCGGGGCCGGGCTCCGCACCCATCGGCGCGGCGGATGCCACCCCGTCCGCCGCCGCGCCGTGAAGCAAGGAGAATAGCAGCATCCCCGCCATCAGATAATAATTGTTGCACTTCATCCGAATCCTCTTTCCGGTAGAACTTTTGACAATTTGGTGTCGTGTCACCTTTTAACCATCGCCCCAACGCATTCGACCAGAAAACCTTCTTCATCGTAAGAATCGGCGACGCTCTGGAAGAGGACGTAGCTGATTCCGCAATCGCTCGGTCGGATCAGCGGCAGTTCGCCTGCGAATCGGTCGTTGATCGTCAGGCGGCAGGATTCCCTTCGCAGGCCGTCCCAGACGAACCGGAGCGTATGCCATGCTCCAGGATCGAGTTGGATGTAGCCGCTTCGTCCGTCTTCGAGGAAGGCGAAATTGAACATCGCCAGGCGATGGGCTAAAGCATCGCATGGATTGACCCAGCGGTCCAGCAGGCTGATGTATCCGCCTTTACAGCCGGGCGCAACATACACCCGTGTCGTGAACTCTCCGGAGACGCCCGCCGGAAAGTTCCAAACCGCTCCCTGCACATCTGAAACCAGCTCATCGTCCTCGGTCCGCCGGATTCTCAAGACGGACCGATTCCGGTTGTCCGGGTGCGGAACAAGATCCGCGCCGGGCTTTCTGTCGTAGGTGCAATGGCCTCTGATCTCGTTGATGTACTGTTGCACGCTCCAATCCTCGAGCCCGTTGCCGAAATCGGCCTTCCGCTCCGTCTCGTAGAGCCAGCCCGGATCGAAGACCAACAAGCGTCTGCACCCCGGATGCTGCCCCAGCGCCACGAGGACCTTTCCGTGCTGCAATTCGACCGCCTGCGACTGATGCACGCTCTTGTCCATGCCCGTAGCGGTTCCCCCGCTCGTGGCGAAATCAGGCTCGTTTCTGAGCGGATTGAGGAACAACTCTCGGAAACCGATCCAGGTGTTGCCATCGTCTTCCGAAATTGCGGCGTGAATGGCATCCCGGTTCGTGAACACGTCCTCCCATTTGCCGCGCACCTTGCTGTTGTCGTCGGAAAACGGGCTCAAGTCCTCGGGAAGGATCGCGGTATTGCACCACAGGAGCAGGATTCGGCCATCTGAGAGGCGGAACAGCGTCGGCATCGTGTTGAACGCGAAAAAAAGCGACGGTCGCGGGGAGGTCCAGCTTGCGCCGGCATCCATGGAGAACGCTTCGTACAGATGATCCGCGGACGCGCGGATGAGCATCCACAACCTGCCGTCCTCCAGCTCGATCACCGTCGGTTCGCAGGCAAAGTTCTGCCAACGGACACCCTTGTCCGGCCAGGAAACGGGGTGGGGGCCAACGGGATCGAGCACCACCTGCCGCCAGGAGCGCCCGTCATCGTCGGAAAGCAGGACGGCCGGCTGGTATTGAGAATCGAGCCCTCCTCGGTCAATCGCTCTTGTCGGTCTTGTCACCTGGCCGGCCACAACCACTCGCTTGCTATTTTTCAAGAAAAGCGGATTGCGAAGCATGAAGCCGTCGAACGGGAGCTGTTCGCTGGTGTAAGGGCCGTCAATGCCTGTCGTGGAGCGAAACAATGTGATTTCCCCGTCGCTTATTCGACGAAGACGATAAAAATCGCCCGAGTGCGGACTTCGGGCCGGAGCGCCATTCTCCGCGCTTTCTTTCCGCGCCCAGGTTAAACCGTAATCGCGACTCTCGAGATAAACGATCTTTTTATCGTGTTTGCCGTAGCAGCGAATCGTTCCGTCCGGGAGTCGTATCAGATTTCGAAAGGCATCAGACGGCGGCACGCCTACGAGTTTCGGTTCATGGATGTTCTCGATGGCAACCTGGTCCGGATTTGAGTGTTCAGTTTTCATTTTTGGATTTCCCTATATCAACCGCCAAGCTCCACGCAGCGCCTGCGGTAGTGCATGTAGTTGGCATATGGCACGTCCACGGGAACGCCGTGGTCGCAAGTCGGCGCATAGCCGCCCTGATCGCGCATGACCGGGAGAATGCGTTCGAGCATCTCATCAATTTCTCGCGGTGTTCTGGCCAGCACGCGTTTGTCAATTCCTCCGGTCATGATCAGGCCGGGAAACCGCTCGCGAATTGCGACCACATCGCATCCTGACGCCACCTCGAAAGGGGAGAGCGCATCCATGCCGATGCCCTCCATGTAAATCGGAATCACCGGGTCGGCCAGGCCGTCGGTGTCGATCTGCACGTACAGGTGGCGCGCGGGATCAAGTTGCCGGGCGCGCGTGTTCTCGATCAGCTCCCGATAATACGGGAACAGGAACTCGCGAATCATCTCTGGCGAGATCAGCGGGCCATGGTTGTAGCATATGTCCTCGGCGAAGGAGAGTTCGTCCAGAGTGACGTCCTTCTGATGACGAGCGATGACCGCATCGGCCAGCTCGAACCAGGCGCGCATACAGTCGTGCATCAGAGCCGGCTGGTCATGGAACCCGTAGAGCAACGGCTCGGGGCCGATCAAACTGCGCAGAAACATGTAGCCGCCAATCACCTGCTGCGTGACCATCCGCCCCTCGGCGGCGGCGGCGCGTGCCCGGGCGATATGCTCTTCCGTCCGCGAGAACCGGTCCGGATGCCGCGGATCCAATCGCCATTTGACATCCTTCTCCCAAGTCCGCATGTCCTTCACCGGATGATCCACATATTCCGGCATGAACCCGTGCCGGCGCCCCTTGAAAACCAACACATGGCGCCCGGCCGTATCCCGGACCAGCTCGCAGTCTTCGCCGCGCGACTCGATAACGCGTGGC
>JAGYMT010000219.1 GCA_018400335.1 Kiritimatiellia bacterium
ACGAGCTTGAAGCTGAAAGCAAGCCCTTTGCCAGCAACGCCCAACGCGCGGAACCGTCCGTTCAATCGCCCCGGCCGGAACCGCAACCCCATCCCCCCCGGGATAGCGGGGCAAAAAGCATAGAAGATGAGTCACCGGCCTACGCCGGCAGCATGACGATACAAATCAAGGGCGGGCTTCCAATGCGTGCGCCCATTCCTAAACCATGATATGACGCGCCTCGGAGCGTTTGCGCTGCGCACACTCATCCCATGTGAAAACACAAGGAAACAACAACTCTCATAATCCGTCCTCCGCACAGACCCGGCAAACCGACGACAAGAAGCGCACCGAATCAATTTCCGGGGTTATAGACCATATCGTGTATCGCTCGGACGAAACCGGCTTCACTGTCTGCGTTCTTAAGCCACCGAAAAGCGGGGATGATATCGTTGTAGTCGGCTCCTGCGGGGCCATATGGCCCGGCGAGACGCTGTCCGCCGAGGGACACTGGTCCAGGCATAAGGTGCACGGCTATCAATTCAACGCCCGGCAGATAACCTGCCTTGAGCCCAACTCAACGGCCGGCATCAGAAAATACCTTGCGAGCGGACTCATCAATGGCGTCGGCGAAATCATCGCGGACCGGCTTGTTAAAAAATTCGGCGCCGCTACATTGCGCGTTATTGACAAGGAATCCGTCCTGCTCGAGTCGGTCGAGGGCATAGGCAGGAAGAAGCGGGAGCAGATCAAGAACGCATGGAACGAGCAGAAGGCCGTCCGCGAGGTGATGATCTTTCTTCACACTTACGGTGTGACGACATCCCAGGCCGTCCGCATTCACAAGGCCTATGGAGATAACGCCATAGCCAGGATCAAGGAGAACCCCTACCGGCTCGCGGAAGATATCTGGGGCATAGGGTTCAAAACGGCGGACAAAATTGCCATGAAGCTCGGCATTCCCGAACAATCCATGGTCCGCGCGCGGGCCGGCCTTGTTCACACCCTCAATACCGCTGCCGGCGAAGGCCATTGCTACAGCACCCGCGAGCAATTGCTATCGCTCGCCGAACAGATTCTCTCAATAAGCCGCGATATTCTGAACGACGCCCTCGATATCGAGCTGGCCGACAACTCGCTCATCGCGGATGGCGACAGCATTTATCTCGTATCCCTCCACCGTGCTGAAATTGGAGTCGCATCGAATATCAGGCGGATGCAGGCCGGCCCGTCATCCTCCGATATGGACTTTAACAATGCCATAGCATGGGCCGCGCGGCGCATGAAATTAACTTTCGCCCCGTCGCAAATAGAAGCTCTTAAAATGGCATTCTCCACGAAGGTTTCCATCATCACCGGCGGACCCGGCGTTGGAAAGACGACTATAATCCGCGCGCTGGTTGATATTTTTGCGGCAAAGCAAAAAATTATCTGCATGGCCGCGCCAACCGGGCGGGCGGCAAAACGAATGGAGGAGGCCACCGGCCGACAGGCCTCCACCCTGCACCGACTGCTAAAGTTCGTTCCCGCCGCAGGGAAATTCATGTTCGATTCAGGCAATCCGATCGAAGGCGACGTGTTCATCCTGGACGAGGTCTCGATGATTGACCTCCCGCTTATGAACTCCTTTCTCCGCGCCCTGCCCGGCCATGCCCGGCTGATCATCGTCGGCGACGCCGACCAGCTGCCGAGCGTCGGACCGGGCAACGTGCTGCGCGACCTGCTGGGAGCCGGGCAGGTTCCTTCCGTGAAACTCAACACCGTTTTTCGCCAGCAGGAACGAAGCTGGATCGTGCACAACGCGCATATGGTCAACACCGGGCGCTTCTTCGAGCTGCCGGCGGAGAACCAGGTGTCCGATTTCTATTTCGTCGAGGAAGATGAGCCGGACAAGGTGATTGAACACGCTGTAGAGATCATCACGAACCGCATTCCCCGCCGGTTCGGACTTGATCCGAAGACCGATGTGCAGCTACTGACCCCCATGCGCAGGTTCCAGCTCGGCGCGGAGAATCTGAACGCTGTTCTTCAGGAGGCGATCAATCCGCACGGGGTGGGCGTGAGCCGCTTCGGCCGCATTTACCGCTCCGGCGACAGGGTGATGCAACTGCGTAACAATTACGATAAAGATGTCTTCAACGGCGACATCGGCTCGATCTGCGAGATTGATCCGAACCAGCAGGGTTTGAAGGTGAATTTCGACGGGCGGCAAGTCGAGTACGGCACGTCGGAGCTGGACGAGTTGAGCCTTGCTTACGCGTGTTCAATCCACAAAGCGCAGGGCCACGAGCACCCGGCGGTAGTTATTCTGCTCACAACCCAGCATTACAGGATGCTTCAGCGCAATCTGCTCTACACAGCGCTCACGCGCGGCCGTAAGCTGGTGTGCCTGATAGGATCAAGGAAGGCAGTAGCGATCGGCATACGCAACAACCACACGGTCGAGAGAAGAACGGGGCTGGCAAAACGGCTTGCAACGTGCACGGGGGTTGAAACTGGTTGCTGAAAAGATGAAGATTGGTGGAATATTGGAATGCCGTTAGTATCCGACAGTAGCAGTAGAGATTCTTTTGACGGCGGATAGTTGCTTTACTAACCGCAGATATTTCTTAAACGGCTCTTCGTATGCGGCACTCCTGGCAGGATCAGGATTGAAGACTCGCTGACTTTGATAAAGCGACCTGCTGGATTCCGCAAGCGAATTAAAATCACCGTGGCCACACGCGGCGAGCATGGCGGCTCCAAGAACGGCTGCCTCTGTGACCGCCGGCCTCTCTATCGGCATGCCGGTGATATCGGCCTTCATCTGAAGCCACATGTCGTTCTTCGCCCCACCGCCGATTGAGCGGACTGTCTCAATGCGCAGACCATGCCTGCCAAGGAAATCGATGTTCTCTTTCAAGGAGAATGACAGGGCCTCGAGAATAGCCCGGAACATGTCCGCGCGGGTATGCTGAAGGGTAAGGTTCACGAATGCCCCGCGCGCGTCGGGATCCGGCTGAGGGGAGATCATGCCGTCAAAATGAGGAATCATCGTCAGTCCGCGACAGCCTATGGGAACGCGCTCAGCCTCGGCATTGAGCTCACCGATAGCCGCGCCGCGGCAGCACTCACGCATGAACCAGTCCAGCACCACTCCGGCCGTCTTGGAATACGCGAGCGCGAACTTGAATTCAGAAATCGGAAAACGGCCTCCAAAAAGGCCGCCGGGAAGCGGATCGGGCAAATCCTTCGTCAGCGTGACAAGGGCAAGGCAGGTGCCGGTGGTTTCCGAGAGAATACCGGGGCGGTAATTACCGGCTCCGAGCGCGCCGGCATACTGATCATTTGTGCCGGCAACGAAGAGTACTCCGGGATTGAGTCCCCATTCCTCAACCATCCCGGGCAGTATCTCCCCTGCCGGATCACCTGGATGAAACACTTCGGCCAACTGCTCACGCGCAATTCCGGCCACGGCAAGGGCTATGCTGTCGAAATCGGATGATCCCTCGGCGTAGAGAGAAGTCGAGGCCGCCGTGTTAGAGTCAGTCACGGCGAGGCCGGTGAGCCGGTAGGCTATATAGTCCGGCAGCAGAAGAAAGCGCCTTGCCCTTTTCATCAGCTCCGGAAAATGATCCTTGAGCCACATGATCTTCGGGCCGCTGCACATCGGGTCAAAATGCGGCGAAAATTCCCGTTTCTCCCCCCCGCCAGAATCCCCGGCTTCCGCATCAGCATCGTGCTCCGATCGGGCGCGAGCCTCAATGTAGAGCTTCTTGAGGCGCTCGGATTGATCGCAGGCGCGGCTGTCATACCATACAATAGCTCTGTGAAGCGGGCGATCCCGCTCGTCGAGAGACACGAACGTCTCGCCCTGCGAAGAAATTGACATTGCGGATATGCTCGCGCCACTTGCGCCGACCGCCCTACGCACACACCCGCGCGCGGCCTCGTATATATCCTCTATCGATATCTCCACACGACCATGGTCATCAACAATAGGATCATAACCGCACTGCTCAAAGCCGAGCATCTTGCCCGAATGATCGAACACGCCCGCCTTGGCGCCCGTTCCGCCCAAATCCAACCCCAGAAACGCGTCTTTCGTTTTCATAGCATTACTTTCTTGATAAACTGCTATCACTGTCGTCCCATAGGGACAGGAATGATGGAATAGTGGAATGCTGGAATGTTGGAATACTGGAATTTTGAGAATGGGACTTCTCTCCCTGCCTCGTTGTTCCATCATTCCACTGTTCCATCATTCCAATATTCCATGGGATGCTACTGAACTGCCATCAAAGCA
>JAGYMT010000022.1 GCA_018400335.1 Kiritimatiellia bacterium
GATGAACCACAGTCCCGTCTGCTCGTGATATACCGCAAGATCGGAGCGCCCGTCACCGTCGTAATCGCCGGACACGGGAGTAAAGCCAGGCGCACCCCACGTTCCGCCAAGAAGTATCGTTTGCAAGTCCGCAGCGTCCTTTACGAACCAATAGCCGTCCGCATATACTGTCAGGTCAGTCCGCCCATTCCCGTTGTAATCGCCCGATATCGGCACAAAGCCCGGCCCGCCCCACGTCTCGCCCCACAGGATCAGGCTGCCGTCCACACCCACGATGAACCACAGTCCCGTCTGCTCGTGATATACCGCAAGATCGGAGCTCCCGTCACCGTCGTAATCGCCGGACACGGGCGTGAAATCGCTTCCGCCCCATGCCAGGCCAGATAGAATCTCATCGCCTTCCAGCGTCCTGATAAACCAGTATCCGTCCCCGTACACCGCCATGTCCGTCCGGCCGAATTCACTATAGGCGCCCGCGATCGGCGCAAACCCCGGTCCGCCCCATTCTTGCGCCCACATCAACAGCACCCCGGCAGCCGTTCTGGAATACCAGCAACCGGTTTCCTCTTGATACACCGTCAAATCCGCAATGCCGTCGCCGTCGTAATCCCCGACAACCGGGATGAACTCGGCGCCCCCGAAGGTCTCGCCGTTCAGGATGGCTGCCCCATCCAGCCCCTGCGCATACCACAGGCCGTTGTTATAGACGGCAAGGTCAGCGCGCCCGTCGCCATCGTAATCGCCCGGCACGGGAACAAATCCGAGGCCGCCCAATGCAGCTTCCCAGGCTATCAAACCGCTTTCAAGCGACCAGATATACCAACGGCCGGTCGGCTCATGATACACAACCATGGCGGAAACACCCTCTCCCCCGAAATCACATGGAGTTGTGGTGAACGTGTGGAAGCGGACGCTCGCTGCGGTATTGGCGTCGGAAGAAAGCTCAAGACTGTAGGTTCCGGAGGAGGGACATATCCAACATAGTTTGTTGGTGAAGGTTTGACTTGAAGCCGGGTCAACGGCGGAAGCAAGATCAAGCCGGATATCGGCGGAGGCATTGCTGATCGTTACGCCGTAAAACACATTCTTCGCGGCGGTGAAGTAAAACGAGTTCGTTTGGTCGGTGACAATGTCGATGTTGGTGGTGGAGCCTGTATGGAGAGTGGGGGTGCGCGGATAGCCCAGCGCCTCGAAAGCTTGATACGCGGCATTGTACATCCCATTAAAACAGATCGCCAACGAATTCATGCCGTCGCTCAAATCCCAC
Organism: Kiritimatiellia bacterium; assembly: GCA_018400335.1. The sequence continues at coordinate 1,268 of JAGYMT010000022.1, forward strand.
ACAGGCAGGCAGGCGACGACGGAAACATCAGTGTCTGGATTATATGCCATGAGGGACAGATAGCCGACGGCGGCTCCGTCATGTCCGAATCCGATATCCGCCCTGAACATGCATCCCAATCCGTAATCGGCATTGGAAATTGACGTGGACGTCTGCATAAGGCTGACCGTATCATTGCTCAGCACGCCCTCGCCTTTCAGAGTGGAGCGAATGTGGCGGTTAAGCGCCGAAAAAGTGCCATAGCCGTTGCCCTCCCCGACATTCCCGCTCATGTTACAATCAGACACCACTTCCACAACATCGTCCGGATGATAAATCGTCGCCTGAGTAAAGGGCGCGGGCAACCCGGTGTCTGAAGCCAGATTCGGAAAGCGAATGTCCGGTCCGACAATGTTCATCTCGTACAGAAAATCCGAAAGCGTCTTCGTCGTCCCCATGTGGCCGGAATACACACGCGCGACGATTTCAGCCAGGATGGTGTAACCTGTGTCGCTGTAGTGATAACCCCGGTCCGGCTCAAAATACGAGAGCTGATACAAGGCAACCTGTCCGACCAGCTCCTCGGAAGTGAACTGGTGTGTTGGATCCAAAGATAAAACGCATTCCACATAACTCTCATCGCCGCTTCCCGGCACCGGATCGTTATCTACGTCGTAGACCCCCGCGCTGTGGCGCATGAGCTGTTCGATGGTGATGATGTCCTTGTTCGGAATAGCCCAGTTGGTGCCCGTGGGAATGAAAGGCTGATCAGCGCCGGGCATCATATCCACGATGCGATTCGTGATGTTGAGCAGACCCATCTGCTGCAAAAGCAGCACGGCTGCGGCCGTGAAATTCTTGGTGTTGCTGGCAAAACGAAAGGTCGTGTTGGTGGTCAACGCCTGGTCGGGAGTGGCAGCGGAAGACACAAAAAAAGAGTCCGTCGGGGTTTGAATAAGGATGCTCAGCGACGGCACGTCCTTACCGAGCGTGGTTTCCAGTTCCGTGCGCACCTCGTGTACGGCGTTCGAGACTTTTTCATAATCGCCCGGCGCTGCATGGATCGGGGTCAAACCGCAAAGAAACATAATTCCAACAATTGGAATAATAGATACGAAGCAGTCCTGTTTTCGCTGGAATCTCAATGACGCAGAACAGCGAGATAGCCCCTTTTTTGTTTTTATATTCATACCTTCTTTCACCTTCTGCAGTTGCTCACATGGCACCATCCACCCTCATTCTATATTCTTGGTGGTCTTGCCTGACCCGGTCGGTTTCGTCGCGATGACCAAACCGTTCGGCCGTTTTGTCACATTCATGGCCCGATCGGGCAGCAGACCGTTGCTTCTCATCAAATGATGTTCGACCCCTCAAATCCACCGCAATGTCATCCCAGCTCAAAGCTGGTGATGCCATACATGCGGCTGATGTCCAGTGCAGGCAGACCGTTCTTGTACATGCGGGCGGTGCCGAAACACTGACGCATGCCATACCGATCCGCCAGCTCCATGGCGGAAGCGTTTATTTCCGGCACGTCCAGATAAAGCGGGGCATCAGCCGGCTTCCATGCGGCCAGATTGAAAAACAGTGTTTCCGCTATCTGCGGTGAATCGGCAGACAACGGACCGATTTTGCATCCGGTTCTGCACAGACGGATGACCCCGTATCCCCGTAACGAAGCCCGGTCCACGTAGGCTATTGCGCGGGCATCCGGCTGCGCAATCCAATTGCGGAGGAATTCGGGGCGCCGGGACGGAAACATTGCGCGATCATAGTCGGCCAGTTTTGCTAATCCGACATCCGCGGCCGGCACGATGGCGCTGGAGGACAAAGCCGTGAAATTCCGAAATGTTTCAAATCGCAGGTTGCGCCAGGCGAGTTGGAATCCGTATCGTTCATAATTCTTCACCTTGGCAAAAACGCCATCCTGTCCGATACAGCGCGAACCCAGATGCTCCAGCGCCATTTGGCCGAGTGCAATGCCGATACGGCTGCCCCGGTATTCCGGCAGCACGATATAGAGACCGATGAACCCGAAATCCGCGTCATACGCGACGGCGAAGATAAACCCGACAGGCCGATCGTCAGGCAATACCGCTTTGAAAAAACCGCCGGGGTCGGTGTCGAAGAAAAGACCGGCGTCGTTCCGGCCGGGATTCCAGCCTTCACGCGCGGCTTGCTCCATGGCGATGTTCATGTCCGTGCGAGTCATCGGCATGTATCGCACGTGTTTGACTATTTCCGTCAGTTGGACCGGCATGTTGTGTTTGTCTTTTCTTTCCAGGAGGTTTATTCGTGAGTTGAAAATGAGCTGATGAATTCGGCGGGTGTTATAATTGGTGCCATAACTATCTGCTTTTCCTGAGATAGTAATCATATTGTAACGGGAGATCAAGAGACAAATCTATCAAGATACTTGCTTCATAAGGATGGAAAGACTATACAGTACCCCTTGCAAACCGGATAGACCAGACAAGACAGCCTCACGCTTATTGGCGGCAAATGTGATGGAACAACAACTGACAAACGAAATAGCCAGACGTCGAACGTTTGCGATTGTCTCGCACCCGGACGCCGGAAAGACCACGTTGACGGAAAAGTTTCTGCTCTACGGCGGAGCAGTGAACCTGGCCGGCTCGGTCACGGCCCGCAAGAATCAGCGGGCGACTACATCAGACTGGATGGCACTGGAGAAGGAGCGCGGTATATCAATCAGTTCGACGGTCCTGCAATTCGAATACCGTGGCTTCTACATCAATCTGCTGGACACGCCCGGCCACAAGGACTTCTCTGAGGACACGTACCGGGTACTGACGGCGGTGGATGCGGCCGTTATGGTGATTGACGCAGGCAAGGGTATTGAGAGCCAGACGCGGAAGCTCTTCGAGGTGTGCCGTCAACGAGGCGTGCCTATCTTTACATTCATGAACAAGATGGACCGGCCGGCCCGCGACCCGCTGGCCCTGCTGGATGAATTGGAGAAGGTGCTGGGTATCGGAGCGTATCCGGTGAACTGGCCCCTGGGCGCGGGAAGCGACTTCAAAGGCGTCTGGGACCGCCGCAGCCGACTGGCTCACCTCTATGAGCGAACGCCAAGCGGAAAATACAGGGCGCCGGTGGCCGTCGGCGACCTCTCGGACCCGGTCATCCGGGATCGTCTAAGCGCTGAGGTCTATCGCACCGTTTGCGAGGAGGTCGAGATGCTCGACGGGGCCGGGGCTGAATTCGATTCGGACGCAGTTCTGGCGGGCGAGATCACGCCGGTCTACTTTGGCAGTGCGCTGAACAATTTCGGTGTTCAGTTGCTGCTCGACGGATTTCTCGACCACTCCGGTCCGCCCACGCCTCGGAAATCGCGGTCCCTGAAAACAATTGCTCCCGCGCATCCGGCTTTTTCCGGATTTGTTTTTAAGATACAGGCTAACATGGATCCGCTACACCGGGACCGGGTCGCCTTTGTGCGTGTCGTTTCGGGCAGATTCGAGCGTGACATGCGCGTGATCCACGTTCGGACAGGAAAGACTATTCGACTCGCCGGCGCTACGCGCCTGTTCGGGCGGGATCGCGAAACGGTTGATGAAGCATATCCCGGCGATGTGGTCGGCATCATAGGAAAGGACACTTTCTTCATTGGCGACACGCTTACCGAAGATCCGGAGATCGTCTATGACGAAATCCCGCGCTTTGCGCCCGAATGCTTCGCAACCATCGAAAATCCGACACCTTCCGCATTCAAGCGGTTTCGCAAAGGTCTCGACCAGCTCCTGCAGGAAGGCGTGGTTCAGAGCTATGAGCTGCCCGACTCAGCGCGGAAGGTGACGCTGCTTGGGGCGGTGGGCCCGCTTCAGTTCGAGATCGTCAAGTATCGCCTGGAAAGCGAATACGGAGCGCCTTCGCGCATCGAGAACGTCCCTTGGACACTTGCGCGATGGTTCGGCCCGGACACGGACATGGAAGGACTGGCGATACCTTACGGAGCCCGATTCGCAACAGATGACCGAGGGCGAAGCGTTATCCTGTTCGAGAATGACTGGAGCCTGCGATATTTCAAGGAGAACCATCCGCAGGTCCAGCTCGGCGACAGGCCGCCCGACCCTTCGGTTTCGCCGCACGGCGAAATCGTGTGCGATTCAAGCCAAGCCTGACACTCCGAAACACCCGTCTCGCCAAAGCTCCGCAATGTCTAGTGTCAAGGTGTGACCCTGAATCCGGGCCTGAAGACCGGTTTCAAACGGCTTGATCACGGACAACACAGTCATGCCGCGGTCGTGAGCCGCGGAGCACGCGAATGACAACAAGCTATCGGAGCCTCCGAACGGGTTCTCGAACAGCGCGTCGTGAGCATTATGAAACCAGTACAAACGTCGAACGCCGAGGTCATGGAAGTATTGAGTCATGCGGACAACTTCATCCGGCGTGTACATTCTCTTTGGCGACGGATTGTGCCCCGACAGGTTATCCCCGAAGTCAACGGCGACAGCTAAAATTTTGGCGCTTGATTCATTTGAGCAATTCATCATGACTCCTCCACCATACGCCATCGCCGTTCCGTGATAACGTGGCAGACCCGCGGCAGAACACGCAAACGCTGGCTGACTAATTTTCCGCACGCCTCTTCTCCGTACTTGATACTCCCTTGCACAACTCGTTTCGCTACCGTCGCCCCGGCAAATCTTTTGAATTGATTTCGACAGATCGCGAGCAACGCCCGATCTCCCGACAAACGAGCGGCATATGCCAGCCCCTCCAGGGGGGTTCCGCCCTCCCCGCTCCCGGGACAGGATGTATACCGGAACACCTTGCGATCCGTATCCCACATTTCAGCGACAACCCAGCGCGCCAAGGCAATGATGGCGTCTTTCACAACCGGATCGCCGGTCAGGCAATGAAAGCGTTGCAGGCCGTCCAACAGGACTCCCATCATGAAGGCCGCTTCCCCGGTGTGCTTGGGAAAGCACTCGCAATGACCGCTAGTCAGCACGCGTCGGAAGCCGCCGTCTTTACGCTGACGCTCGATGATTTTCTCCACCAGCCCGGATGCCGCTTTCAAATAACATGATCTACCGATGAACTGATAGCCGGCACAGAGAGCTATAAGATGCCAGCCAGCGTCCCGACCATCGGTGAAGACCCAGTTCCGCGTTCGCTCCGGAGCCGCCAAGTCGTCAAGGAGCAGGGTCGCAACCGCGCGCGCGCGCGGATCGCCGGTGATCCGTTCGTAAAGAAGCATGCCTTCCACCCAGGTATGCGAAATCGAGACCCCAACGTCCCCATAGGCGCCGACACGATACTCCGCCGGATAGTAGGGGCCGCCGTGGCCCATCGAATGCATCAGTTGCCGGCCCGCGTGTGGATGCGTCCCATGACAAGTGTCGACATCAAGCTGGTGACGAGCCGCGGCCAACCCCAGGCGCCGCAGAACAGGATCGCCCGTTGCCATGAAATTGACGAGAAATCCGTAAGGCGTGTCGTATTCGTTATTTCCCCAGTTGTTAACGCGTTCGCCAAACCAGTCGCCATAACTGAAGAAACCAAACGCGCGCATGCGATTCTGATTCTTGAGATAAGCTTCCGTCCAACGGCGCAAAGGTTCGCGGTACTCCGCGCGCCCGGCAAACGAAGGCGAGGTCTTTTCGAGCTGTCCGTCCATCCGGAGCGGAGCAATCAGATACGGGGGATTATCCAGACGATGCGCTTCATGGAGCAAGGCGGAAGAACGTTTCCGCGGATCGGTCTGCCACGCGCTGAAATGCCGGCGACTCATTCCCGCCCGTAATTTATAGCGGCCGTCTTCGATAAAGAATTGGTTGCGCACGCGATATTCATCATCCGCGTCAAGAACGACACTATCGGCGGGAGGCAGCAGGTCCAGCCGCAGATTATCATCATCCGCGTCAATGGCGATAGGCGCCGACCAGGCCATGTCCTGCACGGCGAATTGGACGCCGTTCCATAGCAGCGAATGCGGCAAGCCCGGCGGACGCGGAGTCAGCAGCTTCTCCGTGTGAAAGCACGCGCGGAAACGCCCTTTGCATGTTTTCAAGGAACCGTCCGCGCCGATCGCGCGAAGAGAGTCACGCTCCGACTTCATGGCTTCAACGCGCAGGCCATAACGGCGCGGACACGCAAACGGCTCCGTCACGTGAATTTCAATCAAATGCTCAAGGTCAACGCGGGTTGATTCAGCGACTAAATGCAAGCGTGTCGAATGAAGGAACTCGCCATAATCGAAACAAGCCTCAACGCAAACTTCAAATGGCGTGAAAGCCGTCAACGTCAACTTTCCCTTTGTTTCGAGCAGTTGACCGGCGCCTGTCTCGATAACCGGATGGAAACACCAGCTCCGCTCGTTCCTGCTCACGCAAAAAGCATTGTGCCGGAGCTCCACGGACCATGAAGAAATAGAATCCTTCAGCGTGATTTTGCCGGGCGTTGACTTTAGCATAAACCGCGGGTTTTCCGTGAGGCGTCGATGCCCGATCCCGGAAGAAGGCGGAATAGCGGTAATTTCGCGCTTGCGGCCAACCCTGCCGTCAACGTACACCGCGACCGTGTTTGAATGCGGCAACGGAGCCCAGGGTAATTCGCGTTTGCCGCACCTCAAAACCGTGCCTTCAGGCCAAGGCGCGGGGACGGGAAGTCGCAACACTTCCCGGGACAGCGCAAAGCCACCCGGATTATAAAGAAGACACTTCCTCAAAGGCAAATGCCTCACGACTTTCGCCTCCCGGCTAACGCGGCGGGGGCGAATGCGTTGCGCCCGTTTCATTGGAGCTTCGCCGAGAAAAACCAATCCCTCAAGGGCCTGACGCGTACCGTCGCCATCAAAACGCAGCTCAAAGGTCTGCGCATATTCCAAATCGAACGGTTTCCCGGAAAAATAGATTCTGCGCAGCCCATCTCCATGCCGGGTGGCAAGCCGAAACTGACACTTTCCTTGAATGAAAAAGTCGAAACTGAACATCGCATTCATGTCTTCGATCAGCACAAACCCGATATAAAAGCGGCCTGTTTTCGGAAACCAGTGCCACAGACACCCCGGCACCGCGCGCGCGCGCGCCGCTTCGTCGCGGGCACAGGCAAACAGGCTGTTGCCCAGGTTGTACTGAACGCAGAATCCATCCTGGCGCGTAAAGGCCGGCGCGGAGATGAAATGACACAGGGGATCGTCCAAGATAGCGACGATCCTTCTCTCCCCTTCGATTATCGCGCCTCTATTCATTATTTAGCGCCTTCAGCGGGTTCGACATCCAGAACAATGCGCACCGGCCGGCCTGTCGCGATGGATTGATTGGCCGCCGCGCCGATCGCCGTGCTTTGAGCCCCGTGCACGGCGCTGGCGAAACTGTTTAATTCATCCTTCTCCGGATAAAGATCCGCAAGCGCCGCGGCGAAGATGTGCGCATCCCCTCCCCCGTGGCCCTCGGCGATGTTCGGCACGTTCACTCGGTAATCGTCGCCGGTGTGAGGCATTACATGAATCGAGTACTCCGACGGCCAGTCGGTGATGCGTTCCCCCTTCCCCTTGAGCAGCGCGCCATCCTTCCCGACAATCTGGAACCGCGTTTGCCAGCCGGGGTTCGGTTTGTTGTCGGTTATCTTGCTTTCCAATCGCCCGCCAGCGCCATTGACGGCCACATTCCAACCCTCAAATGGAACAGACGCATTCAAGCTGTAGGTGAGCAATCCTCCCTGCCGATAGCGGACCATGACCGACATCGTGTCGGGAATGTCCACCTCGTCGCCAAACGGGCAGTAGTCTCGGATGTAGTCGCGCACGCCACCGACACGGTAGCCAAGCTCGCGACTCAACTTATCGTCGTCTTTAACCGCGCACACATCCGTATACCACTCGCATGACTTAGCGTGGCGGCAGGTTGAGCAGCGCTCGCCCTGGTAAGGGTTCTTACCCGGACCAAAGAAGCGCTGCTCGCCAAAAGCGAACACGGTTTCGGGAACGTCGTTCATCCACCAGTTGACCAGATCGAAATGATGGCTGGCCTTTGTCACGAGCAAGCCGCCGGAATTCTCCATTTTTCGATGCCATCGGCGAAAATAGCTGCCGCCGTGTCCCTTGTAGTCCAGGTACCAGGTCAGGTCAATGGAAACCGGCTTGCCAATGGCATTTCTTCTCAGCAATTCACAGACACGGGTACATAACGGGACAAAACGATAGTTAAAACCCATGAATATCTTGCGGCCGCTGCGTCGTTCGGCATCGAGAATGGCAACGGCATCCTCCATTGTGATACAAAGCGGTTTTTCCGTAACCACATCGCAACCGGCCGTCAATGCCTTGACGATGTGTTCGCGGTGGAATTTCTCAGGTGACACCACGATGACCATATCCGGCTTGACTTCGGCAAGCATACGGTCGTATTCCTTAAAAACCGCGGCATTCGTGTTGTACGCCTCGTTGACATCCCGGCAGCGATCCAGATTCAAATCGCACAAACCGGCCAGTTCGGCTGAGTCAGGATGCTTTTTGACTATTCCTGAAATCCAACAGTGCGCGCGATTACCGATACCAACCACCGCGCAGCGTTTTCTTTGTTTTACCATATCATCTCCTTGTGTTGTGCAACACTGAAAAAACCGACACGCAGGAGTTGGCATGCAGCCAAGCATCCTTGCGGGCGCCCCAAATCGCCTCTCATCGTAACGGTTGTTTTTCTTCCGTCAACCGAAAGATTGCAACATCGTCGACATCCACGTATTGGTCGTTCCCGCCGAAAAAACAGGCTGTGCCGATCGAGCATCCCGCCGCCTTCGCCGAGTGTTCGAATTCACCCGAGCCGACGGTGATCGCGTCAAACAGAATCGTGTGCCGCCTGCCCGCCACCCGGATCGTGACATCATGCCACTGCGCGTCAGCGCCGATTCCAGCCTGCCAGGCTGCCGCGATTTTCCAAGCGTCACTGACTCCCGGTTTTCCGATCATTTGCACGGGATCGACCATCCACACCGGCGCGGCGGTCGGCAGTGGTTGGCCAATGTCGATTCGGGTCTCAAACCCCGAACCGCCCCGGTCGGGATCCCCGGATATCCCGTACCGGACGATCAGCAGGGCACGGGTTTTTCCGAGGCCCAGAACGGGCGATGATATCCGCATCCGAAAGCGCAATTCAAAGTCGGAAAACTCCTGGCAGCGAGAGGTCAACGGATCCGAAACCATGCGTAAAAATCGTTTGCTCCGGCCAAAACGCAGGACGTGGTTGCCGACGTCGAAAGGGTCTTCGACCACCATCTCGGAATCGGGGCGAACGGCAAAAAAGGATAGGTGGATACCCCTCTCGAAATCGTCGGCAAGGGCGGCGTGCTCGGGCAGTGGCGGTGGTAGCAAATCCGGTCTTTCCGCCGCCAGCAGGAGGCGTGTGCCGTACGGTTCGGACAAGGGTATTTCAACAGCCCCCGTCGCGTTGCCGGAAAACGTTTCACGGGTGCGGACATCGAGAAAATGCGGCATGGACGGCACTGTGACGGCGGCGGACACCATACCCGGGCGATAGCTTTGGAGAACCACCATTGCCTGTCCCGCCGCCGGTTTCCTGAGCAGCAGCCATTTGACGTCGTCATTCGTCACATGCATCTTAGGCTGCTCATCCCAGTAGTTTCCCACCTCGACATCCGCGGACCCATAGCCGAACGCTTCCAATTGTTTCGTATGCCACGCCCCGACTCTGGTATCCCGGGCGGTGCGACCTCGCATTTCGTGTACGGCACACATTCCCCAGTCTGACATGTAGGCCATCATCTTCTGTTTGCTCTGGGTGTAGAAATCATGTTCTCGCCGGTTGAGCAAGGGGCACAGCGTAAAGGCAATTGATCCGCTTTGGCGCGACATGTTGACCGCGCGGACATAGTCCGACGGCCAGGGCCGGGGAAGTCCAGTTTCGTCGTGGGTTCCCGGCCGGAAAGTCGCCTCATTGTCGAGAGTGGCCGTTGTCCAGGCTGACCAGGGCAGCACCTTCGTGTTCGTCATATGAAACGTCAGATCGACCGGCGTTCCCTCCTCCGTGACGGACCTGGCCAGCTTCCACATGCGTCGGTAGTAATCTCTTCTTTCCAAGATCGGGTTGGCGAAGATCATGGCGCCCAGCGGCCCTCTCCACGCCGTAGCGTTAGAGGGGTTACGACTGCGCTGTGGGAATGTGTTGTCAAAATAGAGGCTGACGCCCCGGCGGTTGAATTCCCTGGCGTAATAGAGGCAGAAATCCTGGTAGCTTGACGCGCTGGTGGTGAACGGATGATCGGAAGGCTGAAAGCGGTTGAATTCCTCGCTGGACCATTCATCCTGAAAGATCTGCCACTCGGGCTGACGGTTGAGGGTGATATGCTCCTCGAAATAGCAGCCTGAACGTTTGCCCTGCGTCATCCGGTTGGCGAAATTGATCTGGGCGTCCAGCCATGGCCAGTTGCCCAACACCTGCCAATCGTTCCACGTTCTTTCGGACGCCTTTTGAGTGAACCACTCCACATCCACCCGTCCGGTTTTGCCGGCCTCGACGATCTTGTCGACGATGGTGAAGTCCCGGTTGTCAGGATACTTGCTGCTGCACAAATAGCCGCCCCAGCAGACGACAGGGCCTATCCCTGTCGCGACCTCCGCGACGCGCCACGCCTCGGGCATGGGTTTGGCCGGACTCGCCTGGATGCCGCAGCGTATCTCGGTCGGATCGGTCACAATGACGGAAGACTGGATCATCTCGATCCGCAAGACGACGGCGTCCCCCTCCCGGTGCAGGGTCTGCAACGGTTTTCCACGGGTCACAAACCCGCGATCCGAGCCGGCAAACCACGCCAGCCCCCGCTCTTCAGCCCCCAGCCAGATGTAGGGAACAAGGGGGAATTCTCCTCTGTTACCGCCATGCCGGTTGACGGATCGGGAGTCCCACAGCAGAAC
>JAGYMT010000220.1 GCA_018400335.1 Kiritimatiellia bacterium
ATGCCAGCGCATCCTTTTCTGGCTCTCTTCGTTGCATTCACCGCGCGATATACCCTTCAGTGCCTTCAGATCCTTGGCCATGTTGCGCGGATGAATAATGGGAAATCCACCGCTGCCCCACAGGCCATAGCGGTTGTTCTCCACCCGCATGATATTCCCCGGCGCCGTTTTCTCCCGCCAGCCCTCGACACGCTTCCAGTAGGCCTGCCAGCGCGCCGGATCGTCCATCAGGGGCCGGCCGGCGTTGGCAATGAAGACCACCACGTTGGGCGTGAATTTATCGATCGTCTCCGGCGGGTGGATATAGGGCGTATAGGCGCCGCACGAGACCAGGCGGTTCGGATGCGTCTTGTACAACTCGCGCGCCACCCGGTCGACGAAGCCCCAGACCAGATCCGAAGAAGACATTCCGCGGCAATCGTCGCATTGGCAGTGGTGGAAGCCATCCACAGGCCACAGAGAGACATGGGGTTGATCGAATTCATCGAATACGAATCGCGCGAAGTTGACCGTTTCGCGGAAAAGCCCTTCCGACGCGAAGCACGCGTGGCCCATACCCCGGTAATCGGTCACGCGTTTGCCGTTGCGCAAAGCGTAATAGTCCGGGTGCGCTTCCTGCATTTCCTCGCGCCTGTGCACATTCGCGAGCCCGTGCGCGTAGCCCATGTTGCCCAGCACCTCGTGGGCGGAGTTCATGCCCATACGCCGCGCCCAGATCATGTCTTCAAACGGGAAACCGGAATAGTTGTACCAGGTGTAGGCGCGTACGGCGAAATCGGGATGCACCGTCGCATCAAAGGAACCCGGCGTTATCGTCTCCATACGCGGGATAACCTCGCCGAGCTCACCGGGCATGTACCAGCGGCATCCCAGGCTGCGCAGGAACTCGTAGACCGCGTTCAGGGAACCGCCGGTGTCCTGCAACCATAACCCGGTCTTAAAATCGCCGTCGGGCCACAACGGCGCGCTCTCTTCGCCGAAACGGTCGGTCAAGGTCGATGCATACCGACTCCAGTGGCTTTTGAATCCGCTGCTGAACGGATACCCCCAGGCGGTATCGGTGCGGTCGCCCACCTTGCGGTCCCATTCCGCCTGGGCCCGGGCCTTGTCGTTGCGCTTGGCGGGCCATGGACGCGGCGGCTCGAAATCGCGATCGCCGCCCAGAAGCACCAGGTAGTCCGGGCCCGTCAGCATACGAAAGGCGCCGTGCTTCAATCCCTCGTCCGAGACGCCAAGGCTGTCCGTGTGCTCGCTGCGGCCGACATAGATATTCACCGGCATGTCGCCGGGCTCCGTGACGATGGGCAGACGCGCTCCACTGATTTTTTCGATATAATGCCGAAGTTCCAGCGCCGCCAGGGTCGCCATGCGGGGCCGGTGATCGTCATCGCTGATGACGATCTCGGCGTTGGGGCGTCTTTCTTCGACAATAGACTCCTCCGCGATAGCTGAAGAAACGAACAGGATTGTCACATAGGAAACGAGCAGAACGATGTAAAAGCACAAACGATTCAACATATGCATTCCTCCGGTTATTTGATGATAAGTTTTGAAAATGCGCTCAGAACGTGATAATTCCCGCCCGTGGGCGAGAATGTGTAAGCCTTACTGCCTTCGTCCCGGTAACGGGCCCTGCCGACGTTGAAGAACCACGGATGCTCTTCGCTGGGCTTCGAGCCGAGCACGTAATGATTCGGGTCGCCGCTGCCCTCTTCGTAGCTGACGACGGGAACCCGGATTTCGGCCGTCCAGTAATCCTTCCCCTTTTCGGTACTGACTTGGGCGAGCGAGTTCCATGTACGGTTCAGAACGCCGCTGTAGCGGTCAGCGTCGAAAATCTTGCCGTTCGGGTTGACTTCGATCTGGTAGTAGCTGTGGCTGGGTGTCTCCAGAAGGAGCGCTACGCTGTCGCCGGCCCAGACATTCTGCGTGATGAACAAATCGTCCATTGAGGGTTCTTCGCACCGGATGTTGAAAATGAGCGTGTCCTCTTCCCAGGCCACGGTGAATGTCGTTTTGATCTCCGGTTCGGCACCGTCCTTGATGCCCCTCAAAGAATAGCCCTGGGGTTTCTGATCTCGGCCGAGGTCGGCGGCAACGGCAACAGGATTGTTGTCGCGGGGATTACCGGCCTTGACACGCTCTTCCAGGTCCTTCTGCAATTTTTCCAGCGGAGCCATCTCGTCAAGGAGGATCTGGATGCGTTTTCCGTAGACCGTGTTGCCCGCCTCCTCGCGCGCCGACTGGAGCATCTTCACGAACGCAATGCGTGTTTCGAGTCCCACATCGCGCGGGTTCGCCCGGTCACGAACATAGCTCGCCTCGGCGAACTCAAACGCCTTTTTCATCCCGGCGCCGGCCGGGCCGTAAAACTTCTCGTAATACTCATCCAGCAACGCGTCCACGTCCCGGTCCGCGTCCCACCACAGGCGCGTCTGCACGTACAGCGTCAGGTGGTCGAAGCCGGGCGAATGCCACTTCATCCCGCGCTGCGCCAATTCGCAGGCTTCGCCCATTGAAACGCCTTTCAGCGCCTTCAGGTCCTTGGCCATGGCGTGCGGATGAATGACCGGAAACGTGCGGGTGAGTCCGAAGCGGTTGTTCTCGGTTCGGAAGAGATTGCCGGGCGCCACCTTCTCGCGCCAACCCTCGATCTTATTCCAGTAAGAGTTCCAGACGACCGGGTCGTCGAACTTGGGACGGCCGCAGTTGGCGATGAGTACGACCACGTTTGGGCTGAAGCTGTCGATCGATTCCGGCGGAGCCCCGTAGGACGTGTAGGCGCCGCAGGACACCAGCCGGTCAGGGTGCGTCTTGTAGAGCTCACGCGCCGCGCGTTCCACGAATCCCCAGACCACGTCGGAGGCGCTCTTCTCGCTGCACTCCTCGCACTCGCATTTCAGAAAACCGTCCTGCGGCCAGAGTGAAACATGCGGGTGGTCGTAATGATCGAACATGAAACGCGCGTAATTGACGGTTTCTTTCAGCAGCCCTTCCGAAGAGTAGCAGGCTCTGCCGGTCCCGCGGAATGTCGTGTCGCGACGCCCGCCGATCAGGGCGTAATACTCGGGGTGTTTTTCCTGCATCTCTTGCCGCGCGTGGACTCGGGTATGGCCGTGGGCGATGTTGCCGCCGAAAACTTCCTGGAGGGACGAGACCCCAAGGCGGCGCGCCCAAACGGTGTCCTCGAAAGAGAACCCCGCGTAGTTGTACCAGAACCAGTAACGGACGAGGTAGTCCGGCCGCAGCGTCTTGTTCAAGCCGGCGAGTTTGACATTCGCCCGCTGCGGAACCACCGTGCCCAGGTCGCCGGGCATGTACCAACGCACGCCCAGCGTGCGGAGGTACTCGCACACGGCGTTCAGCGAGCCGCCGCGGTCGGCCAGCCAATAGCCTGCGCCCGAGCCGGGTCCCTGGTAATTGCGCGACCAATTCAGATCGCGCGGGTTGTAAACATGCTTGTTGTCCGCGCCGTAGCGATCAGCCATGAAGTCACCATAATTGCGGGGGTTCCAGTACATCTTGAAGGTTGAGCTGAAGGGATAGCCCCACTTGGCGTCCGTGTGCTCGGCAGTCAGTTTGTCCCAGGCTTCAACGCAAACCGCCTTTGCGCCACGCGTCGGGGGCCACGGGTCGGGCGGGGTGAAATCGACGTCCTGGCCCAGCAAGACCAGCCAGTCATCGCCGGACTCGAGGCGGAAGGCGCCGTATTTCAGGTCGTCCGCCGTCACACCCAGCCGGTCGGTGTGCTCGCTGCGGCCGACATAGATCTTGACGGGCATGTCACCGGTTTGCGTGACAATTGGCAAACGCGCGTTGCTGATTTCCTGCACGTAATACTGCAGTTCCAGTGCCGCCAGCGCCGCCATGCGCGGCCGCTGATCGTCCTCGCTGATGACGATCTCGGCGTTGGGCTTACCGTTTTCAACAATAAAGGGAGATGCTTTAAGCGTCCCCGCAGGGAACGCTCCCATCAGGGTGAATGTGACGGCAAAAATCAAACGTTTCATCATGTTCTTTCTCCTGTTGTAAATGTTCGTAAATATTCAGTGGTATATATTCAGTGAACCACGCGGCATCCTACCGCACCTTGTGCAGCATCCCCACCGTGCCTTGTGCCGGTGGAATGAAGATTAAAAGCTTCCCACGGCCGGTTGACCATCCGGACTATTTTTCGTAAGCGACATCCTCCGCCCAGTCCTTCATCTCTTTTTTCAGCTCCTCCGCAATTTCGGGCCGGATTGATATCAAGTC
>JAGYMT010000221.1 GCA_018400335.1 Kiritimatiellia bacterium
CGAGAAATTCAGACAAAAGGGGTGACGAATGTGTGGTAATAGTCATTTTGCACATTTTTTTATCGCTTTTCCTGTAATTTTCTGGCAATAGATATCCAGGCAAACGTGCAAGGATTTTCCATGTAACAAGACTTTGCCTATAAAAGGAGTTAATCTCATGCCAAAAATAGGAATTATTGGAGGATCGGGACTTGATGATAAGCTGAACATGACCGATGTGAAGCGTGTGAAACTGCATACGCCTTACGGAGCAACCTCGGATGTTGTTGTAACCGGCCGGATCAACGGCATAGAGGCGGCGGTCATAGCCAGGCATGGCGCCGACCATAGGATCATGCCTTCCTTCGTCAACTACAGGGCCAATATCTGGGCGCTTCGTGAGATGGGTGTCACCAGCGTTGTCGCCACGACCGCGTGCGGAAGCCTGCGCGAGGAGATCAAGCCGGGGCACTTGGTATTCATAGACCAGTTCATTGACCGAACAACAAAGCGCGCTCAGACATTCTACGAGGGAACTCAGGTGTGCCATATACCAATGGCCGTGCCTTTTTGTCCGGAGTTACGAAAACTGCTTTCCTCCACGGCGCAGGACCTCAAGATCCCCCACCATGATAGCGGAACGATGGTTACGATCGAGGGGCCTCGATTTTCATCAAAAGCGGAGAGCCGGATGTTCAGACAGTGGGGCGGCGACGTGATCAACATGAGCACCGTCCCTGAAGTCGTCCTGGCCCGGGAGGCCGGCTTGTGTTATGCTTCCATTGCCATGAGCACGGATTACGACTGCTGGCATGAAACGGAGGAACCTGTTTCGATAGAAATGGTACTGAAGACCATGAAAGGCAACGCGGAAAAAGTGAACCTGTTGCTCCCGGCCATCCTTCCCATGATCAGCGAATGCGACTGCAAATGCGCTTCCGCCGTCGGGCAGTCGCTGATGTAACCAAGAAAGAACTGCAATGCCCATATACGAATACGACTGCGCCAGCTGCGAAAAACGCTTCGAGCTTCTCTCAAAAAGCGCAAGGAACATTCCGTCCAAATGCCCGTCCTGCGGCTCGGCCCGACTCAAGAAGGCTTTTTCCGCCTTCAGCGTGGCCGGCGAACAGCGCGGGCATGCAGCGCCCCCGTCATGTGCAGCCTGTCCATCCTCCGGCTGTCCGCACAGGCACTCTGTCTAACTCACGGTCGCAGTACACCGCCGCGGGCCGCAGCCACCTCTCTGGTGCCCACTGATTCGGAGCATACGGCGCACCGGTACTCAAAAATCTCCACGCGCGGCAGCACGAGCAGGAGCCGCTCCCGGACGGGCTGCGCCCTCTTGCATTTTGGGCAGTACAACTCGGATGCCCTGAATTCGTCGAACTGTTTGCGTCCTGCCATAAATTGACCGCTCAATAGTGTTGTGTAAAAAGAATTATGTACTAGAATAGCCATTGCAAGTCAATTTGAATCAACGACAGGACAGGATGCTCTTTTGAAAGTCTGCATGGACATTCAGCCTGCATTGGGACAGCGCGCCGGGGTTGGACGCTACACGCGTTCTCTAGCGGAACACCTTCCCGCGGGCAGGGGCGGCGATTCCATATTGCTGTTCTACTTCGACTTCCATCGGCGCGGAATGCCGTTTCACGCGCAGGGCGCGGAGGAGCGGTCCGTCCGCTGGTGTCCGGGCAGGCTGATGCAGAAGAGCTGGAACATCCTGGGTTTTCCGCCATTCGACCTTCTTGCCGGCCGGGCCGATGTCTACCACTTTCCCAACTTCATCATTCCGCCGCTGCGGCGCGGACACGGAGTGGTGACAATCCATGATGTGAGCTTCCTCGCATTCCCGCAATTTGCCGAATCACGGAATCTCGAATGGCTCTCATCCCGGATACACGACACAATCCGCCGCGCCGATGCCATAATCACCGATTCGTCATTCAGCGCCGACGAGATCGCCGAGCGACTTCACGCGGACCGCTCCAGAATATTCCCCGTTCACCTTGGGCTCGCGGCTCATTTCGCGCCGGCTCCGGGAGCCGCGGTTGACAGACTGCGCCAAGCGGTGGGGCTCGACCGGCCATACCTGCTGGCCGTCGGAACCATCGAGCCCAGGAAGAACATCGAGTTCCTCATCTCCGCTTTTGAACAAGCAACGGACTTCGACGGATACCTTGTGCTCGCAGGCATGAAGGGCTGGAAATGCTCCTCCATATTCAAGCGCATTGAATCATCTCCGCGCGCTGGAAATATCAGGCATATCGAATACGTTCCGGACGCCGACCTGCCTGCGCTCTATTCAGGCGCCGAGCTTTTCCTGTTTCCATCGCTTTACGAGGGATTCGGGCTGCCCCCGCTCGAGGCAATGGCCTGCGGAACTCCGGTGATCGCATCAAACGCGGGATCCCTCCCGGAGGTGCTCGGAGACGCCGCGCTGCTGCTGCCGCTCAATTCGGCTGATGAATGGGCGTCCGGTATCGTGCGTCTTCTTGGCGACAGCGACGGCATGGACAGGTTGCGCCGCGAAGGCCGATCAAGGGCTTCAATCTACACCTGGAACGAAACTGCGAGAAGAACTTGGGAAATTTACAGGCAGGCGGCATCATGAGAATCGGAATTGACGCCAGATGGATCTTCAGTGAACTCTCCGGAATCGGCGTCTACACGCGCGAACTGATCAGGAGCCTCGCCGAACGCGATTCCCTCAACAGCTACTGCCTGTTCTTCAACGATGAGGACCTGGCGGCCCGCACCATGAGCGAGACGGGTGCGGCGGCCGCACCTAACTTCAAGAGCATAATGCTGAACTTCGGACTCTTCTCCCCGGCGAACCAGCTCCGGCTGCCGACGATTCTGCGGAAGCAGCAGCTCGATGTCTTCCATTCCACGAACTACATGATCCCGCTTGCCGCCTTCCCCTCGGGGCGCCCGGGCCGGATCCGCTGCATCACGACGATCCACGACCTGATCCCGTTGCTTTTTCCGGAGTATGCGCCGCGATCGAAAAAGCGGCGGCTCTTCCCGATCTACCGGCTGCTCATGCGGGAGATCGCGCGCAGATCGGATGTGATAATCACCGACAGTCAATGCTCCAGAAAGGATGTGATCGCCCACCTTCACATTCCTGCTGACAGGGCGGACAAGGTGTTCGCCATACCAGTCGGCGTATCGCCGGCTTTCTCGCCGGGGAAAAGGGAAGCATCGGACAGCGCTTCAAGGACTGTTCTATGGGTCGGGCGCACTGATCCCTACAAGAACCTCGCGGGCCTCGTCCAGGCCTTTGCCGCGGTGCGGAAGACCGCGTCCTTCCCGATCCGCCTGCGCATCGCCGGTTCCCGCGACCCCCGCTATCCCGAGGCTTCCCAACTGGCGGAATCCCTCGGCATCATGCCGGATATTGACTGGCTCGGCTATGTTTCCGACGGGCAGCTCGTGGAAGAGTATCGCAAGGCGGATGTCTTCGTGCTTCCATCGCGCTACGAGGGCTTCGGGCTGCCCGTCGTGGAGGCCATGGCATGCGGAACGCCCGTCATCTGCGGCAACGGGGGTTCATTGCCCGAGGCGGCAGGCGATGCCGCCATACAGGTTCATCCGGATGACATAGAGGGAATGGCTGAAGCCATTCGATCGGTTCTCGCCGATCCCGCGGTTGCCGCCCGAATGGTCGGGCGCGGTCTTCAAAGATCCGCCATCTACACTTGGGCGGAGACGGCACGCCTAACCCTTCTGGCTTACGAAAAGGCGCTCCAATGAAAGCTTTTCAAGACAAGTGGGCGGGACTGAAGGTGGCGCTCTGCCACGACTGGCTCACCGGCATGCGCGGCGGCGAGCGGGTTCTCGAACTGCTCTGCCGCGTTTTTCCGGATGCGCCGGTCTACACTCTCATCCATAAACGTGACGCGATCTCCGATGCGATCAACAGCCATAGAATTATAACCTCACCCTTGCAGCGCATACCGGGTGTCGAGCGGCATTACAGACGATTCCTTCCTTTCTTTCCGGCCGCAATACGTTCAATACGGACGAAGCCGGCCGATCTCCTGATCAGCACGAGCCATTGCGTGGCGAAAGGGCTGCTGCCGCCGAAGGGCGCACGCCATCTATGCTACTGCTTCACGCCTATGCGGTACGCATGGCTCTTCTACGACGAGTATTTCGGAACCGGTTTGATTAAGAAAATAGCTTTCAAACCTGTTCTCTCGGCCCTGCGGGTCTGGGATCGCTCTTCCTGCGGGAGCGTGGACAGGTTCGTGACGCTCAGCCGGCAT
>JAGYMT010000222.1 GCA_018400335.1 Kiritimatiellia bacterium
TCTCCCGACGTCGCTGAAGCTATGCCGGGCACGGCCGAGCACGCCGTCATTGTTTCGGGCGGCCAAAATTAGAATTGATCCTTTTTTCGAAAATAGTTGCAGACCGTTGCGGCGAAATATGTAATTAAGTCTCTATCGCACACGCCATTTTCACTTACAAAACCCCTCGTGGCGACCGCTCTAGCGGGCGGCTCGAGGGGTTTTGCAAGAGGCTCCAATATTCCGCGGCAATTCGAGTCTGAGCATATTCAACGCCGTCTTGGCGGCGCGGTCGCGAACAGAATCCCTCTCGCCCGGAAAAATGAAACGGTTTGCCTTTGCACAGGCGGCGCCGTCCGCGCCGCGCGTCCCGAGGGCGATCCAAACCGTGCCGACCGGCTTGCCCGGAACCGCGCCGCCGGGCCCGGCAATGCCGGTAAGCGCGAGCGAGTAATCAGCTCCGGCGCGCACAAGCGCCTCAACGGCCATGCGCCCGGCAACCCCCTCGCTCACGGCTCCCTCGCTTTCCAGCATTTCAAGAGGAACTCCGAGCTGCTCGTTCTTGAGCCTGTTCGAGTAGACGATCCAGCCGCCGGCATACCATCCGCTGGCGCCGGGCGGATCGGTTATCATCTTCCCAAGCAGTCCGGCAGTGCAGCTCTCGGCGGTGGCGACCGTCCTGCCGCGCGCCGTCAGGAGGCGGCCCACGGCATCCTGCAGGGTTTCCGATTCTTCCCCGAAGATCACGCACCCAAGGCGCGCCCTGACCGCCCGGGCGGTCTTCTCAAGCTCGTTCATGGCTTCGTCACGGGTCGAAAAATCGCCGCGCAAGCGTACACTGACCACCCCGCCGGACACCGTGGTGCCTACGCTCGGATTGCGCTTCCTGTCCATGAGTTCTCCGAGCCGGCCGGCCACGTCAGATTCCCCGCATCCGAAAGTGTTGATGATCTTCACGCAGATAAATCCGCATGCGGACTGCTCCGAGCAACAGCGCGAGGTCAGGTCCGGGGCGATATGATTGATGAACATGGCCTTCATCTCCGACGGAACACCGGGGACAACGTAGACCATTGCCAGCCCGATTCGCGCCTTGAGGCCGGGCGCCGTTCCGCAAGTGTTCTCAAGCGCTTCGGCTCCCACCGGGATCATGGCCTGCACCCTGCAACTGGCGGGCATCACGGCGCCCCGCGCGGCAAAGCGCCTCGCCACATTCGCAAGGGAGGGTTCATGCAACCCAAAACCGACGCCCATAACCTCGGCAACGGCGTCCCGCGTGAGGTCATCCGCGGTGGGGCCAAGCCCGCCGCTGATGATCACAAGGTCCGCCGCGGCACCGGCATCCTTGAGCGAAACAGCTATCAAGTCCTTGTCATCGGGAAGAACAAGACGGTTGCGCGTCAGTATCCCGCGTTCGGCAAGCTGAGCACTGAGCCATGCGGCATTGGTATCAACGGTCTGCCCCAGCACAAGCTCATCGCCTATGGAAATTATTATAGCCTTCATGTAACGACTCCCGGATTTCGGCGAAGTATCGCGATTCCCGAGGAACTTGTCACGCGATATTTTCATCGCGGGAGAATATGGAGAAGTGTAATTATGGCCGCCCCCCCGCGACCTTGGTCGCGGGAGTGTGAGATTGGGGTGAAAAGACGCGCCTTTTCACCCCAATCTCATGCTCCTGCCGCACCCGCCGTCGTCCCGACTCTCCGAGAGGTCGGGACTATGGCGGACACGCGAGGCGGCAGGGGGTTAGCGAACGCCAGGATGAATTGGCCGGTCATGGCCTGTAGTCGCGCTTGCGCAGGCGTACGCTCTTCGGTGTGACCTCCACGAGCTCGTCGTCGTTTATGTAGGCGATGCACGTGTCGAGGCTCATGATCGCCGGAGGCGTGAGTATCACGTTTTCGTCAGAGCCGGCTGCGCGCATATTGGTCAGCTTCTTGCCCTTTGCCGGGTTCACGACCAGGTCGTTGTCGCGGCAGTGCTCGCCGACGATCTGGCCGCGGTAGATTCGCTCGCCCGGCCCCATGAACAGCCGCCCCCGATCCTGGAGGTTGAAAAGCGCGAAGGCCACGGTTGTGCAGTCCTGCATGCTGATCAGGACGCCGTTGCGGCGGTTGCGTATCTCGCCCATGTGCGGGCCGTATCCGGAGAAGATGTAGTTCAGCACGCCCATGCCTTTTGTGTCGGACATGAACTCGCCCTTGAACCCGAAAAGTCCGCGGGTTGGAACCCTGTACAGCAGGCGCACCATGTCGGAGCCGTGCGTCATCTCCAGCATCTGCCCCTTGCGTCCGCCCATTTTCTCTATCACGGTTCCCATGAACGGCTCCGGCACGTCAATGGTAACTTCCTCGTAAGGCTCGAGCAGGACGCCGTTCTCTTCCCTCGTGATCACGTGCGGGCTGGAGACCTGGAATTCATAGCCTTCGCGCCTCATTGTCTCCACCTTGATGGAGATGTGAAGCTCTCCCCGGCCCGACACCTTAAACCCGTTGCCGCTTGGCAGTTCCTCCACGTGAAGAGCCACGTCGCACAGCGCTTCGCGCCGCAGGCGGTCGGCGAGATGAGTGCTGGTGCAGAACACTCCTTCCCGTCCTGCAAATGGCGAGTTGTTGGGGAGGAAGTTCATGTTCACGGTGGGCGGGTCAACGGGCAGCGGCGGGAGGGGGCGCGGGTCCTCCGGATCGGTATATGTGTCGCCGACCATCACGCTTTCAAGGCCGGCTAGTGCGACGATGTCGCCCGCCTCGGCTGCGCCGGTTTCAACCTTGCGGTCACGCTCGTACCGGTAGATTTTCGTGATGCGGGCTGCCTCGTTCTTGCCTGTTATCGCCGCCAGCACTACGGGCATGTTGGGCACGATCCTGCCGGCGGTTATCTTTCCGATGCCGAGGCGGCCGAGGAAAGACGAGTGGTCAATGCTGGCAACCTGGAGCTGTAACGGGGCATCGGGGGAGCCGTCCGGCGGAGGTATGTGTTTTACTATTGCGTCGAACAGGGGACGCATGTCCGTCCCGGGCTTGTCCGGGTCCGTTCCGGCATAGCCGTCGCGGGCCGATGCGTAGACTGCGTGGAAATCGAGGATGTGGTCGGACGCGTCAAGCGTCACGAACAGGTCGAAGACCTGGTCAACCACCCAGTGAACCCTGGCCGCCGGCTTGTCAATCTTGTTGACCACCAGCACGACGGGCAGGTTGCGGGCGAGCGCCTTCTTGAGAACGAAATAGGTCTGGGGCATCGGGCCTTCCTGGGCGTCCACCAGCAGGAGCGCGCCGTCGGCCATTTGCAGGATGCGTTCGACCTCGCCCCCGAAGTCGGCATGGCCCGGAGTGTCAATTATGTTGATGGTGTGGCCCGCGTAGCGGAAGGACCCGTTTTTGGACCTGATCGTGATTCCGCGCTCGCGCTCGAGGTCGGAGCTGTCCATGAGCCGTTCCGCGACCACCTCGTTATCGCGGAATGATCCGCTCTGGCGGAGAAGCTGGTCCACCAGCGTGGTCTTGCCGTGGTCAACGTGGGCTATGATTGCCACGTTCCTGATTTTTTCTGACTGCTTCATTTGCTTTATATACAGGTTGTGCGCCATGATGCAAAGGATATTGTTCCCGACGGGCAGGGCTGACAATCAAAAATAAACCGAAGCGGTTGCGAGGAAATGGTATGTGCCCTGCATTCCGGCCGGTGCGGCGGTCTTCTCTTCGAGCTCCGGAATCGAGTCAATCCTGCCGAGCTCGAGATCTTTCAGTCTTCGGGCGAGCTCGCGCCAGCGCGCCGCCTGACCCGCGAGCCTGATCTGCATCACCTCGTATCCGAAAGTCTTGTTTCTGGCGTACCACGTCTTCCGATAAGCCTTCTCGAAACTCGTTGTGGCTGCGGCGACCCGCGCGGCAAGCTTGCGTGCGCGCGCGAAGGCGGCCCGGTTGCGGCGCCTGTACGCCTCGTCAACTGCCTGGCATGCCTCGATCTTCATGGCAAGCATCTCAATCAGTGAGCGCGCGTTCCTGATGCTCCCGGCTTTGCCGTCGGGGCGTCCGGCCAGCCCGGCCTTCAACCGTTCATAGCGCTTCCCGATCCTGCGCCAGTAGCCGGGGCCGAAGCGGACCTCCTGTTCCTTGCGGTAGATTCCGAGCAGGGGGTCGTCCCAGAGCAGCGCCGATGCGCTTATGGCGTCCTTCCCGTCGAGACGCGTCGTTTCGCCGGCCAGCAGGTGCGCGCTGTAGGAGCCTCCGCAGATCGCGGCGAATTTT
>JAGYMT010000223.1 GCA_018400335.1 Kiritimatiellia bacterium
CGTAATACCCAGGAAGTCGCATTATGACTTAGTCCCCTGCCGCCTTGCGCGGCAGGATCCCGAGATTGGGGCGAAAAAGCATGCCTTTTTGCCCCAATCTATCGTTCCTGCGACCCAAGGTCGCATGGGACGGATCCATAATTAGAATAGCTGGCGCAATACAAAAACAGGTTTTTTGCTCAGAGTGTTCAAGCCCAGGCGCTGTGAGCTGGCGGATGGCAGTCAAAAAAATCTCTACTGCCGGATTTAGTGGGTTTCCGTCTCGATTTCGAAACGATCGCCGAATGATTTCACCGTTATGTGCCCGTGCAGGCCGTTGACGTATGCCGGGTAGCGTCCGGCCAGATTCCGGACCCGGGCGGAGCGGTCGGACATCCAGAGGCCGGCGGGCGCGGGAACGATCATGGCGCCCGGACTGACGGCATGAAAGAATTCGTCCGGGGCGAGTCCCTCCGTGCCGTGATGCGGCGCCTTTAACACGTTGGCCCGGATGGGAACGATGTCCGCATTTTCCGTTATGTATTGTCCAAGAGATTGGTTCAGGTCGCCCGGGAACAGGTATCTCATTTCTCCGTGTTCGACCATTATGACGGCGGAAGTGTCGTTGATGTCGGTTGGTCCGACTGGCGTGTCTATTCCGTCGAACACGTACAGCACGCGCATCAGGATGCCCCTGCCAAGCGCCCATTCCGTTCCGGCTTTCATTGCGATGACCGGTACGTCGCGCGCGGCGCACTCGCGGAGTATCTCTTCGATATCCTGCATGTTGCAGCCCCAGTATTCGCGCGCCACGAGTTCGGGCGCCGGCGGGTTGAAGTAGACCGCGTCCGCGCTTATCCCATTCCTCAGCAAGTAGGGAAGAGCCCCGTAATGATCATTATGAGCATGGGAGAGTATGATTGCCCGGAAATGGAGCGCGTTGCGATCCCGCAGAAAGGCGAGAAGTTTTTCTGCATAAAGGATGTGCCCTGCGTCAATCAGGATGTTGACGTCTCCGGCGACCTGGAGCAGGTTTGCGTCACCCTGCTGCTGAAAGGAGTTGATGTTGATGGCGGTCCACACGAGGTCGGGCTCTTCCCTCCGCTGCATGGTCAGGAAGAGAAGTATGGCAGCCAGCAGCGCGATCAGCGCCAACGCCGCCATTGTGGTGATAAGGTGATTCTTCATTTTATGACCATGGCAGCGGGCTCGTTCCGCCTTTGTCCCGACTCTCTTCGAGGTCGGGGCTACGAAGGACAAGAGCGCCCGCTGTACAAAACAGAAACGGCGGGGACCGCCGTGTCCAAAGGATGCCAACCTCAGCGGGCAAGAGCGCCCGCTGTACCCCGGAAATCCAAGTACAGCAGACATCTGAGCCGGTGTTGCATCTGTCTTTACAAGCCAATCAACGCCCAACAGCCAACAAGGAATGTCCAATATCCAAGGAATCCGATGGATATTGGGAGTTCCTTGTTGGATATTGGATATTCAATTGCTTGACGGGATAAAGGGCGGCATGGGGCAATCGAGTGAATCCGCCATAGCGCGCAGAAGCTCGATCTCCGCGATGCTTGTCCTTCCGTTAGCCGTGACACATTGAACTGCCGCGGCGATGAGGCGCTTCTTAACCTGAGGGGACGCTGCGGCCAGCACGTCCAGCGCCTCGTCAACCTTCTCCAGACCGCATTGTTCCGGAGGCAGCAAATTAATTCGTTTTTTCGACAGCCCGGCGATTCCTTTGCTGAAGACCATCGCAACCTCTTTCCCGTCAGTCCCGCCATGATGAGCCAGACTCGACAGCACTACCGCGGCGTACGGGAGAAGCGGACCTATGTCGTAATACTTAACGGGCTGGCGGTTGCTGCCGGAGCCGGATTTGATATGACGCAGCATCGTGCGAAGCAGCGCGTACTCGAAGAGCGATATCTTTTCGTCCGCCGCCGCGAGCGATTTGAGCAGCTCCTGTAAGTCGTCGGCTTGCTTTGTGTCCATGTCGCGGAGGGTGGTCAACGCCATGTCAACGACCGGCAGGCGCGCTTCCGCCGGGAGCTCGATCGCCTTTGGCGCCAGTGCGCGGGTCTTGCGGGACAGGGGCTCAGCGGCGGAAAGAAGCAATTCCATCTGTTTCTCTCTCAATGTCTGATCCTCGTCCAGCAGAAGTGCGCAGAGCAGCGCCTGTGCTCCATCAGAATCGCGCGCCGCCAACCTGATTTCCTCCGGCAGCGAGGAGAGCAGGGCGGACACGTATGAGAGGTGCTCCGCCTGGGGGTTGCCAACGCTTTGAAGCATTTCATCGGGCTGCACCGCGACCGTCTGACCGTCGGCCGCGGCGGCGGCGAGGGCCAGTCCGGCCATTCCGTCCGGCGTTGTGCGTCCCGCGGGCGCGGAGTCCGGAGTGCGGCGCTCGGATCGGGAGGGGGATTTCATATTGCCGTCAAACGAGGGATCAATCCGCCGTATGCGCGCATCCAGCGGGGGGTGGGTGGCCATGAGTCCCGAAAGGGAGCCGCGGAGCCCGTTGGAGAAAAAGAGATGACTCGCCTGCTCGGCGTTCGGACTCGAAATTCGCGAACTTGCCGCTCCGATTTTTTTCAGCGCTCCGGCAATGCCGGCGGGATTACGCGTGAATTGGACCGATGAAGCGTCCGCCAGAAATTCGCGCTGCCTCGACACAGCGCTCTTGATAAGTTTACCGAAGAACACCCCGATATAACCGATGAGCATTACAGCCAACCCCAACAGGATGAATGGAAGCGGACTGCCTTTCTTCCGGCTTCCTGAAGATCGGGCAACCGGTGAATACACAGCTGTTCGGAAAATCCAGAGCCCCACGATGCCAAGGACAAGAATCCCGTGCAGCGTTCCCATGAGGCGAATATTCAAACGCATGTCGCCGTTGAGAATGTGGCTGAACTCATGCGCAATCACGCCCTGCAGCTCGTCGCGCGAAAGCTTTTCAGTGCACCCGCGCGTGACCCCGATGATTGCATCCTTGGGCGAGAAACCCGCGGCGAATGCATTAATGGTCTCGTCAGCTTCGAGAATAAACACGCGGGGAATGTTCGTGCCCGAGGCTATGGCAACTTCCTCAACCACGTTGATGAGCTTCCTTTCATCCGGGACCGTCGTGTTTGCGTCAACCGGACGCGCCCCGAGCATACGCGCTACCGATTCACCCCCGGCGGAGAGAGCTATGATCTTGTACGCCGTTCCGGCAGCCACAACTATTGTCGTGCCGCCCGCTACCCAGAGAAATAGATCGGGCATCCAGAGCGACGGCGGCGGGGTTGGTTTGGCTTCATCGGAAGTGTTTGACGTTCCGACGAAAAGGGCCCAGAAAACAGCGTAGACGGCGATGATTATCAACGCCACGGCCAGCACAAAATAGAACACCAGCAGTGATGTTTTTCGTCTGGCGTTATCCTGGTGTTCAAAGAAGTCCATCTCAGAAGGACACCTTCACGGCCTCGCGCTCCTTCGCGTCGGATATCTCGAAAAGCTGTGCGGCCTTGAAACCGAGAGGGCCGGCTATCAGAAGGTCCGGGAAAGTTTCGCGCGCGGTGTTATATGTCATAACGGCATCGTTATATGCCTGGCGTGCGAATGATATCTTGTTCTCGGTTGACGTGAGTTCCTCCATCAACTGCGCCATCGTCTGATTGGCCTTCAGGTCGGGATAGGCCTCCACGACGGCGAAAAGCCGGCCAAGCGCGCCCGTCAGCGCGGTCTCGGCGCCCATGGCGCCCTGGATCGCCGCCGCGTTTGACGGATCCGCCGCGGCCTTGCTCACGGCGGCGGTGGCATGGTTGCGGGCGGCCACCACTGCTTCGAGCGTCTCGCGCTCGTGCTTTATGTAGCCCTTTGCCGTTTCAACGAGATTCGGGATCAGGTCATACCTGCGCTTAAGCTGCACGTCGATTTGTGCAAATGCGTTTTTGAAACGATTGCGCAGTTTCACGAGCTTGTTGTAGATTGAGCCGGCGAAAAGAGCCGCGACGATAACCACCGCAAACAGAATAATCAAAGCCATCATTATATTAACCTCCTGTTGGGTTCACTGCCTTCCTATGGAAGATTGGAATGATGGAACGATGGAATTATGGAATAATGGGGATGGGGTTGATGATATCCACCCTTCCACCCTTCCACCATTCCACTATTCCACCATTCCACCATTCCACCATTCCACCATTCCACCATTCCACCATTCCAGCATTCCCGTGCGTATGGGACGATTTGT
>JAGYMT010000224.1 GCA_018400335.1 Kiritimatiellia bacterium
AGCATCCGTTGCAGGCTATTGAAAACAACGTATTCGGTACGCACAACGTCGCGCGCGTGGCCAAAGAAAGCGGCGCGCGCAAGTTCGTCCTCATTTCTACCGACAAAGCCGTCAAACCTGCCAACGTCATGGGTGCAACGAAACGGCTGGCGGAAATGGCCGTATCCGGCATGAATGGCGGACCGACCCATTTCATGGCCGTACGCTTCGGCAACGTGCTGGGCAGCAACGGCAGCGTGGTGCCGATCTTCCGCCGCCAGATCGCGGAAGGCGGACCCGTGACGGTCACGCATCCAAAGATGTCCCGCTTCTTTATGACCATCCCCGAAGCGGTTGAGCTCGTCCTTCAGGCCGGCGCGCACGGGAAGGGAGGAGATGTGTTTCTGCTCGATATGGGTGAACCGATTCGCATCATGGACATGGCGCGGAATCTGATCCGTCTCTCGGGGCTGGAACCCGGGCGGGACATCGAGATCGTTTTCAGCGGCCTTCGGCCGGGGGAGAAGCTGACGGAAGAACTCTTTGCCTATCGCGAGGTGTCGACCCCGACGGCGATTCCGCGGCTCAATCGCCTCGCAAACCATAATCTTACGTTCCAGGACGCGGATGTTGTCGGGGCCGTCATTGGGCTGCGGGAAGCAGCGGCACGGGGCGACGAATCCGGGGCGCTGCGTGCGCTATGGCAGGCGGTTGCGCCGGAACGGGCATTCGCTCCGGCCGCGCCGCTGGAGACACGCGTCGGCGCGCAAGCGGGTCGGAAACCCCATTCGGAGAGGATGCTCTCGGGAGCAATAGCCACGGTATGAAGCAAGTGATAGCAAGAGGATTGCTTGCCGGCGCGATGCTGGCGGCGACAGCGGGATGCAATTCTTTCCGCGGAACCCAACCCGTACCCCAACGTCCGGCGTTTTCAGACAATCCGGCGCTACGGGCTATCTCCGCGATCGAAGCGGCGGCGGAGACGGGCGCCCGCACAAGGCAGCACAATGCGGCGCCGGTTCGACGGGCGGAACCGAACATCAAGACCGGACATGTGCTGCTGGTACGGGTGATGAGCCGCAACCGCATCGAGATCGAGGAGAAGTCCCTGCGCGTGTCCGGGAGAGGGGAGGTGACGCTCCCGATGTTGGGCGATGTACGGCTGACGGGATTCACGCGGGAGGAGGCCAAGGCCATGTTGTCCGCGCGTTACTCGGAGTATATCCGCAAACCGGCGGTGACGGTGGATTTCGTGGCGGCAGCCAACGGCCGCGAGCCGGGCTCGCCCTGGGGCTACGTGACGGTTCTGGGCTGCGTGAAACAGCCGGGCAACGTGAACATCCCGGCCACGGGCAATCTGACGGTAACGGCCGCGATCCAGGAATGCGGGGGGCTGGGCGTAGGGGCGCGGCACAACCGTGTCCAGGTTGTGCAGAGGGACGAAGCCGGCAAAAGCCACACGCGGCGCGTGGATCTGCACAAGATCGAGCGGAACGGACGGCCCGCCGGCGAAATTCCGCTGCGCAACGGCGACGTTGTTTTCGTGCCGGAAGGGCTGTTCTGAATGGAAGGCGTTAGGGATTAGGGACTAAGGAGATACCAGTGATGGATGTAAGAGAGCAGAACGCGATCAAGGCATATAGGAGAGGCCCATGAAGAAGATGCAGATGAATCTTGGTATCGTGGGGTCGCTTGCGGTGACGGTTGCCTGCCTGGCGACAAGCGGCTTGGCTCAGCAGGCGGATACTCCGCTGCGCTACCGCAACCTGACCGTGAGCCCGTACGTTTCGCTGAGCGGGGCGTACGATTCGAATATCGACGCCGCGCCCGAGAACGAGCGAGACGACTATTCGGCCATTCTCGAACTGGGCGCGAACTTTCGCAATCACACGCGCCTGTGCCATGTCGAGGGCCGCTTGTGGGGCCTGGCGGAGGAGTACCAGGAATACGACGCCGAATCCCACCAGGATTACGGCAATGCCCTCAAGATCCGCCTATGGGACCGGCACACGGCGTTGCTCGTGCTGGAGCAATCGTTCGAAGATCGCACCGATACCGACATCGTTACCGGGTCGATCGAAGGCTGGCGGAAGCTCGAAGCGTCGGCCCTGCTGGGCAAGGACTTGACCGACAAACTGGGCGCAGACCTTGCTTATCGGTATCGAGGCATAGACTACGATGCCGAGCGACTGTACGACTTCGATCAGCACACTCTGGATCTGCTTCTGGGCCAAGACATGACCGAGCGCAGCGTGGGCACGTTGCTGCTGCGGGGCGGACGGCAGCAAAGCGACGCCAACGCCGAGGACGCGGACTTTGTTGTGGCACATATCGGCTTCAAGACACGTAATTCGCGAAAGCTCCGCGGGGCGTTGGGTGTCGGCTGGCATTATCACGACGTGGAAGACCCCATATCCACGCCCAGCGCCGATATCGCGCTGCGGTGGCAACCGCGCCAGAGGATCGCGGTGGACCTGAACACCGTCCGGACCGTGGAACCCTCCCGGCAGAACATGGAGAACTACAACGTCGAGACCCGCACGACACTCGCGCTGCACGTGAAGCCCGTGGACGACATCACACTCTCGGCAATCGGGATGTTTGCCCGCAACGACTACGACCGTCCGGTCACGGTGGACGGTGTCGAGCGCGACAAAGCGGACGACACGCTCACCGGGATTCTGCGCTGTGCCTGGCGACCGACGGGCGAGAAGCTGGAACTGGTGGGCGACATCAAGCTGGAAGAACGCGATTCGACGCTCGACGCAAACGACTATGAAGCGCTCGTCGTAAGCCTCGGTGCGCGGTTGTGGCTCTGAGATAAATGACAGGAGGATTCGAAAGATGAAGAAGACATTCGTATGCATGGGTATTCTGCTTTCCACGGCGCTTTGCGCGGTTGCGGATCCGCTGGCGGCCACGGTGCTCGACGAGTTGATCGCCAAGCCAGCGCGGGTCGTGGAGGTTATGCGCGGATTGAAACCGGAGGCGCAGCGTACCGCCGCCCGCGAAATTTTGCTTCACGCGGCGGAACAAAGCCTGTCCAGCGAGCAGAAAAAACAGATCCTGGCCAAGCTCACCGCCGCATGCATCGCCGCGGTCGCCCCGAGCGAACGCGCGAACATGGCCCGCGCCTTGGTTGAAGCCGGAGGCAAGGAAAACGTGACAACCGTTGTCGCGGCGATTGCGCTCGCCGCGGGCGCCGATGAAGCCGGTAAGGCCGTTGTAGAGGCTGCCGTCGAAACAGGCGAAGACATCGCACCAGGAGGCAAGGCAACGGAAGCCGCGCAAAGCCCGGATGCAGTCCTGGGGACGGAACTGTCGACCGAAGTGGTACAGACGGTACAAGACGTCGTCACACGTTCCGTACCGCAAGCTCCAGCGCCCCCAACAGTTCCAACGACGGAAGAAAGACCCGAGGATGAGCCAGAGGAACAGCAACCCATCGCCGCACCGCCAACCCCGCCGCGCGCACATCCATATGAAGCCCAATGATGAACAACAACGCCCCGGCGCCATCCCTTGGCTGCCGGAAGTCTTGTTCGCGCTCCTGGCCTATCCGGCCTGGGTGCGCGGCGGAACGCACTCGGGGTTTCAGGCGCCGATGCCCTGGCTGGCCCTGGGGGTCTGGTTTGTCTTTCTGCTGGCGCCGGTGAGTCACTCGCTCAAGGCCGGCTCGAAGGCACACAACGTTGTTTCCCGACTGCGAGAGCGCCTGGGCCGCATCACGCGCGATCCCGTCTTCTACATCGCCCTTGCCTTTCTCGGGCTGCTCCTCGTCCAATGGCTAAACGCCGGTCGGGCGTTGCGATTCGACTACGACGCGAACCGCTGGCTCTACCTGCCCGCGCGCATTCCGTGGCTACCATCGGCGATACTACCCGCAGAGGCGCGCGAGATGTGGTTATGGTTTTTTCCGGCGTTCAGTGTGTTGATTTTGATCCGGAACGGTTTGCGGACGCGTGCGGCGGTGCTGCGCCTGTTTCTCCTGCTCGTGGGCAATGCCGTCGTTCTGGCGTTTTTCGGACTCGTCCAATTTTTCTCCGCCACGGAGCGCATCTACTGGATGACGCCGCTGAAGGGGCACTTCTTTGCGGGCTTTGGCTATTCCAACCATGCGGCGTCGTATTTTTTGCTTTGTCTGGCGTTAGCCATCGGGCTACTGACGCGCTCCGTCGTGAAAGCCTTTCCCTGTCGGCCGCGCGCCAGGGAGGTGGTCGGGC
>JAGYMT010000225.1 GCA_018400335.1 Kiritimatiellia bacterium
GAATATCCAATATCCAAGGGAATGTCCGGAAACACAGAGAAGTCAATAACGCGCCATGCATCTTCACTTGTTCGGTTGGAAATTCCTTGTTGGACACTGAGTGTTGATCTCGAATGTGCGTTTCTAGCTTAATACCTATGCCCCTCCCCACCGCGCGGGGCAGGAGAATTGACCTTTGGCGTACCTTACCCCATTCAAAAAAATAATCAACGGAAAACATGCAAAACACGAGTCATGTCAGTTCCGTAGGGCGTTTCTGCCTTTCGCGGCACAGCCGCTTTGGAGTGCAGCGGCTTGGCCTGTCCGCCTGTGGTGGAACGCCGCTTTTGTTGAACTGGCGGGTGGTGCGCATGGGGCGCATCGGCGATTCGTTGCCCATTGCTATAGCCACTCATCCGGCCTGTTCTTCTGTAGTGGCATGAGCGTCCTCGCTCGTGTCCCCCTGATTTGCAATCTTCTTTTTTGTTCAGGATCACGAGCCGGAGGCTCATGCCACGGAAGAGAACCGCTATCCGACAACATCCTCCTCGCGAAGAATGCAACCCTGTTGCCGAAGCTGCTCCTGCAGCTTCGGGACAGCCAGCCGCCGCGGGGTGACGCTTTCCCTGAGCGAAAGCGCCGCCGCGGTTCCCGCAGCTTCGCCCATGGCCATGCATTGCACCATCACCCTTATGGAGCCCAGCGCGATGTGAGTGCAGCTAACGCAGCGCCCCGCCGTGAGCAGGTTATCAACCCCGCGCGGCACCAATATCCTGTAGGGAATTGCGTACTTGAACCCTGATGACGGAACCCAGACGGAGGGGTCCATGCCCGGCCCGTCAATACAGTGAATGTCAAGATAGAAGGATGCGAAGCATATGACATCCTCAAACATCTTCTGCCCTTTGACATCGTTTCCCGTGAGAACGTAATCGCCGAGTATCCTGCGTGACTCCCTTATCCCGATCGTGTTGGGGGTGGATATCATGTAGCAGCGCTCCATGCCCGGCACGTATTTTCTGTAGACGGCGATAGTCTCATAGGCCTGCTTCCGGGCCTCGATGGTGGCCGCGGTCAGCTCCTCGGCGCGCGTGGCGTCAACATGGATCACATGCGTAAAATTGACTCCCACCTGGTCGGGTCGCGTGGGCGTCCACCACCAGCCCATGAGCGTCTTCTGGAAAGGACGCATGTCGCCTTTTCGCTGCGCTTCCTCCCAGACCCGCGCCATGTGGTAGTCCGTGCGCCAGGCCTTGACCTTTTCCCAATCAACCCCGCCTATTGTGAACATCAGAGTCACCGGCTGGCACTTGCCGTCCTCCGGCCTGCCGATCTCGAAGGGACAACCCGCCTTGAACGCGACGTCGCCGTCGCCGGTGCAGTCAATCACGCGGCGGGCGCGGATAACCTGCCGCCCGCTCTTATTCTGTATAACAGCTCCGACCATGCGGCTGTTCTCCACGATGGCGTCGCAGAAGAACGTGTGGTAGAGCAGCCGGACGCCGGCCTCCGCCGCCATCTGATCGAGGATCAGCTTCAGCCCCTCCACCTCGAACCAGACTCCGTTGGAATCACGGTACCCGAAGCCGCCGGCGACTATCCTATCGGCGATCTCGTGCGGTATCCCGCCCACGATCCTGCGGCCCGTTCCGCTCTCGTCGTATTTCGACATGTGGCCGTGTCCGCCGGCGGTGGCCACCCCGCCGAGGCAGTTGAACTGCTCGACCACCAGCACGCTGGCGCCGAGCCTGGCCGCTGCCAACGCGGCGCCAACGCCGGAGGGGCCGCCCCCGACCACCAGCACATCAACCTGTTCATCACCACTGGACATATTCATTCGATCTCCCATTAAAATTTTCGCCGAGCGAAAATTTTATTTAGCAAGAAATGTTGTAACTACTCAGGAACACTGCGGAAAGCAGGAAACGGTGTACGAGAACGGCGATCCCGACTCTCTTTGAGGTCGGGAGCTAACGATCAGGACTATCGCCTCGTCCACCGTTCTCGCGTGCCTCGCCGTAGCAAGCGCAGCGCGAAGGCGGGTCGCCGCTATCGTCAACCGATTCGGGACAGTCATGAAACATTTACGTTCTCCGTGAGCCGGATATCCTCGCTTGAGCTTCCGAGCATGAAGGAGAACTCGCCCGGCTCGAAGACCGGCTTAAGATCCCTGCCGAGGTACGAGAGCTCCTTTCTTGTAATACGGAACTCGACGCGCGCGCTCCTGCCCGGAGCAAGCGTTACCCTCCGGAATCCCTTTAACTCCTTCACCGGCCGGGTTAAGGTGCTGTGCACGTCCCTCGAATAGAGCTGAACAACTTCGTCGCCGGCCCGTTTACCGGTGTTTCTCACCATGCCACTGACTGTTACGCTCTTCGTGTTACGGTCCAGCGTCACCTTTATTCCAGAGTACTTGAACTCCGTGTACGACAGGCCGTGGCCGAACGGGAACAATGCCTGGGCGCCGCGCAGGTCCGTGTAATCGCTGGCCCGGCCGGTGGGCTTGATGTTGTAATACAGCGGAAGCTGACCCGTGCGCCGCGGGAACGTCAGAGGCAGGCGTCCGCCGGGATTCACGTCGCCGAAAAGCACATCCGCTATCGCATTCCCCCCCTCGCAGCCCGGATACCATGCCTGGAGCACCGCGCCGACCTTGTCCACCCACCGCTCCATCGTAACGGCGCTGCCGCCGAGCAGAACTACGATCACGCGCCTGTTCACCGCGCACACCTTTTCAATAAGCTGCTCCTGTCTGCCGGGCAGCGACAGGTCGCAGCGATCGCGTCCCTCGCCCTCCGTATGCGGCTCCTTCTTCCAGCTTCCGCCGGACCAGTTACCGAGAACGAGCACGGCGGCATCCGCCCTGTCCGCCGCGCGCACGGCCTCGTGCATCATCCTGTCGGAGCCGGCGGTGTTCGTGCAGCCCTGCGCGAACAGCACATTGTCCGCGCCCAGCCTCGCCTTCAGACCCGCCAGCGGTGTGACCACCTTCGACCCCGTGCTGCTGTAGCCGCCCGTGCGAATAGTGTTCGCATTGGGACCGATAACCGCCAGCTTTCCTGAAATTTTACCAAAAGGCAGCGCGCCCTTCCTGTTCGAGAGCAGCACGAGACTCTTCGCGGCCGCCTCGCGGGCCAGTTGCCTGTGCGCGGTGGAATTCGGAATCGTTGCGGCAAGGGCCGGACGCGCAAAGGGATCGCGGAAAAGACCAAGCTGCTGCTTGACGAACAGCACCCTTGCCACGCTTTGGTCGAGGACCTTCATCGAAACCTTTCCGCTCTTCACGAGTTTCACAAGATGCGGGTAGCAGGCGCTGTCCGGCCACTCGACGTCCATTCCGCCTTCCAGAGCAAGACGCGCGGCGTCTGCGGCATCTTTGGCAATGGACTGCTTGCGGTAGAGTCCGTCAATCGCCCAGTAATCGCTGCCGGTTATACCCTTGAACTTCCATTCGTCCCGCAACAGGTCCTTGAGAATTTTTGAATTGCAGGAGTTCGGCATGCCGTCTATCGAGTTGTAGGAAGGCATAATCGAGAGCGCGCCGGCCTCCCTTATGCAGGCCTCGTATGGCGGATAGAATACCTCGCGGAGCGTAATCTCGGAGAGGCCCACGTCGTTGCTGTCGCGTCCGCCCTCGCCCACGAAGTTAGCCGCGAAATGCTTCGGTGTGCACGCAACGCCCCTCTTCTGGAGCGCCTTCACGAAAACAACGCCGAATCGCGAAATCATCCAAGTGTCCTCTCCGTAGGTCTCCTCGGTGCGCCCGCAGCGTGGATCGCGCGCGACATCCATCACGGGAGTTAGAGCCTGAGAGAAACCGAGAGCGCGGGCCTCGTCGCCTATCGCCGCGGCCACCCGTCCAAAGAGGTCGAGATCCCAGGAAGCTGCCAGCCCGATGGCCTGGGGAAAGATAGTGCAGCCGCGCGCCATGCAGCCGTGAAGACATTCCTCGTGGGCAATCGCGGGAATTCCGAGCCGGGTCTTCTCCTTCAAGAACGACTGAATCCTGTTGATCGTCTCCGCGCCCTCCGCGTCTCTGCGAGGAATGCATTTTGCAGCTCTGCCGCGCGGGGAATCTGTGCGTACGCCCGGCTCGCCCGGCGGTCGAGCCCTACCTTTGGGATCTCCGATCTCATCATCAACTCCCGTACTCGTACACATACTCGTACACAAAAATTTATCCAATCCCGGCCAAAACGA